>DAOVVG010000207.1 GCA_030632175.1 Gammaproteobacteria bacterium | reverse complement strand
GAGAGGACTACAATCGTAACCAGCTGCAGGGCATTCGTTCCATGGTGTTTTGCAATGCCTGGTACGCAAACCAGGTCAGTAATGTTGATCCGGAATTGCTGGCGCTCTGTCCGCTGCATATCACGCTCTATCGACAGGATGACATGACACACGTCGTCTTTGTGCGCCCGACGCATGTTGGCAAGGGCAGTGCCGCAACCGCGCTGCTGAAAGAACTGGAAGCCACGGTGAGTACTGCGATTGAAGCTGGAGTTGAAGCGGCGCAACAGTCATTACCGCATCCACCATAGCGAGAAAAACGGAACGTAGGTAATCAGTGCCAGCCAGCCGACCATCAGCACCAGGAACGGAATAGCTGCACGAAACAGTGACAATACCGGGCGACCAAAACGCTGGCTGGCGATAAACAGGTTTATACCGACCGGCGGTGTGCTGTAGCCAAGTTCCAGGTTGGCAAGAAAGATGATGCCCAGGTGAATGGGGTTAACACCGTAGCTTTCCGCGATAGGCAGAATAAGCGGCGCGACGACAACAATGGCAGAGAAAATATCCATCATGCAGCCGACAATCAGCAGAAATGCGTTCAGCAGCAACAGGAACTGGAGCTGACTGTCAACATGAAGGCTCATCCAGTCCAGAATTTTCATGGGCACCTGGGCATCAATTAACAGGTTGGTCAGACCCATGGCGACACTCAGGATGATGAGGATGCTGCCGACCAGAACCGCCGTATCCTTGAGCAGTGATGGCAGGTGTTTTATCAGGTGTATTTCCCTGTGGATGACACCTTCCAGCAGCAGTACATAGACGGCGGTACATGCCGAGGCTTCAGTGATAGTCACATACCCGCCAAAAATACCGGTCATTATGCCGACCGGCAAGAGTATGTCCCATATCCCCTCCCTTAACGCGCGGCCCAGTACGGCAAACGAGAATTTGTGTCGCGGGATGTCTGTTTTCCTGCCGACGTACAGTGCGTAGAGGCCAAGCATAATCATCAGTAAAAAACCCGGGACAATGCCTGCAAGGAACATCCGGTCGATGCTGACGCCGGCAACAATGCCGTACAGCAGAATTGCAATACTGGGTGCAAACAACAGACCCAGTGAGCCAGAGGTGGTCAGCAGGCCCAGGGTAAAGCGCTCCTTGTAGCCGGCATGCAGCAGCATGGGGAACATCAATCCGCCCAGTGCGAGAATGGTAACGCCGGAAGCGCCGGAGAAAGCGGTAAAAAAGGCGCAGGATGCAATGGCTACGCCGGCCATGCCACCCGGGAGCCAGCCAACCGAGGCATTGAAAAGCTGGATCATGCGTTGCGGTGCGCCGCCAGCAGCCAGCGTTACCCCGGCAAAGGTAAACAGGGGAATGGCCGAGAGGTGGGGAGATGACGCCAGTCGATTAAGCTCGACAGCAAGCAGGGCGGGATCCAGTCCGGCATTGTAGGTAGCGAGCAGGCTGCCACCGGCCAGTGCGACAAATAATGGCAGACCGAGCAGGGCAAGGAGGATGAGCAGGCCAACGAGAATCAGGGTCATGGTTCTGCTTCTGCTTCTGTTTCAGCCCGGGCTGGTGAAAACAGGGCGCCCATCAGAAAATGGAGAGAGAGCAGGAAAAAACCGAACGGAGTGATTAGAGCCAGGACTGAACTCCAGCGTTCATGTTCGGCAACATGCTGCCAGTCGTCATACCAGAACCGTATGGCTGCCCAGGTCATTACTCCGCAGAGAATTGAGGAGATCAGGTACAGCGGCGGTTGTAGCCGCCTGATGTTTTCCGGTTTCATACAGGCGGCTACGACGTCAATGCGGATGTGCTTACTGCTTTCTACCGCCAGCACGGCACCAAAGAAGACAACATACAGCACCATGTAGCGGGACAGAATTTCGGCATTTGGAATGCCGGTATTGAAGAAGTTACGTGCCAGCACCTGCCCGAATACCAGGCCAAGCAGTAACAGCAGGGATGCGCCGGCCATGAAACTTTCCATGCGTATCAATGCATGACGAAAGTTTGTAATTAGCCGGGGTTCAGTCAGTAGCATTGACGGTTTCCGCAGCCTCTTCGTTGCGGAAATCCTGCAACCACTGATTTACCCTGTTAATGGTTGCCTCCGGAATATAGCCGTTTTTCATGAGACTCTCACCGGCACGGATACGGATCTCCTGCAGGGCTTCGGTTTCAAGGCTCTCGGTGGCTTCGACCAATATCATGCCTCTGTCCTGCAGGGTTTTCAGGCCGTCGACATTGTCCTTGCGGGTGGCCGTCACGAGCATTTCACCGGTTGCAGTACCGGTGCGCTTCAGTATTTTCTGCAAATCCTGCGGCAGGTTCTGGAAGAAGCGTCGGGAGACGATCAGAGAACCGATGCCATTCGCCATGGGTACATTGGTAATGTACTGCGTTTTGGTGAACCATTGCATGGCAATGGCACCGAGCGGTGGTGCGTAGACAGTATCAATCAGCCCGGTTGACAGGCTGGTGTAGACGTCAATGATCGACAGCGGCACCGGAGACAGTCCGCTGGCTTCAAAGAAGGCCTGACCGAGAGGGTCACCCTGCCAGTTCCAGATGCGACGTTCTTTCAGGTCATCGAGTGAGTCAATAGGTGTCTTGGAAAAGAAATAGATAAAGCCGACCTCCATCCAGCCAAGCAGTTCATAACCGTTATCACGGTAGCCCTGTTCAATTTCGGGCATGAACCGGTTGCGAACGTAATCGATTTCCTCGATGTTGTTGAACAGGAACGGAAGTTCCAGTACCCGGGTAGGTGAGTAGATCTGGCCGATGCCGTAGCCGGTGAACGCACCACCCTGCAGTTGTCCGAAGCGAATTTTTTTCAGGACTTCCGGTTCGTCACCGTGGACGCCACCGGGATAAATCTTGAATACCAGTCGCCCGTTACTTTCTTTTTTGACTTCATCAGCCCAGTCCTGCAACAGGCGTACCCAGGTCGTTCCTGCCGGGGCAAGCGTGGCAAACTTGAGTACATGAACTTTTTCTGCCTGTATCGAGGTGCTTGTCAGTGCAGTAGCTGTCAACAGTATGATCGATAACAACCAGCATAACAGGGCCGGGTATTTGTTCATCAAAACCAGTCACCTTCAAGATCAAGCAGTATGGCTGCTCTTTGTTTGGCAATGCCGTTTACCAGCGCCATTTCCGGATACAAGTCATCCGGTGCCTCAACAATGGCTGTCAGACGTTGGTGGAATGCCTGCTGATCCAGTCGCTGACGGTCCAGAAATTCGGCCTGCAGCAGATTAACGATCAGCAGTTTGTTGTCATTGATTTCTGCGGCCTGCCGGAACTCGGCTTCAGCGCGGGCATAGTCACCGCCGAGCATGGGTGAGCGTCCGCCGTAATAGACACCAAAGAAAATATGGGCGCTGCCAAAATAGAATTCATCGTCCAGTTCCATGACGCGTTGCATCAGGATTGCAACGTTGCCGAGACTGGCGACCAGTGACAGGTCATCCCTACTCAGGTCTATTGATTTTCCGAGGCAGCTTGCTGTCCAGAACAGTGCCGGTACGGCTTTCTTGCCGGCCTTGCCGACAGCGGCCTCAACAGCATCATGCGTTGCAATTTCCGGATCGATATTAATACCGGCTTGTTGCAATGCCACCTGTGCATGCGTGTAGCAACGGCGGTATAGTTGTTTGGCCCGTGCAGGGTTTTCTATTTCGATAAATCCGAAGCTGTAACCGTAAAATCCCTCGGCAGCATAAAGACGCAGTACATTATTGTCCGGATCCTCGATAAGCATCCCTTCAATCAGTTTCAGGTTGGCCGGCATGGCATCCCTGGCAAGCTGCAGATCTGTTTCGCGATTCATGGAGTCAATGCCGCTGTCCAGGATTGTCTGTGAGCCGCGCACGACCATCTGGCCCATTGAGCAAGCAGTCAGCAGCATGATCGTACAGGCGAGTACAGCGAGTCGTGTCAGGGCATGCAGACTGCGTGGTAAATGGCCATGATCCATTGTTATGTTCTCAGGCTAGTAGTTGTTTCAGGATTTCCTCGTAGATGGCGGACAGTTTATCAAGTTCTGCAATATTTACACATTCATTTGTTTGGTGAATGGTGGCATTAACCGGCCCGAGTTCAACGACTTGTGCGCCGGTTGGTGCGATAAACCTGCCATCGGAGGTGCCGCCGCTGGTGGATAACTCGGTATTTATTCCGACGGTTGAGTGGATAGCCCTGCGAGCGGCTTCCACCAGTTCACCGGCCGGTGTCAGGAATGGCTGTCCGGAAAGTCGCCACTGGATGTTGTAGTCCAGCCCATGGCGGTCGAGTACGGCGGTTACCTGTGATTTCAGCGATTCAGCGGTTGATTCGGTTGAGAAACGCAGGTTGAACAATGCTTCCAGACTTCCCGGTATGACGTTTTCAGCGCCGGTGCCTGCCTTGATATTGGATATCTGGAAGGTGGTTGGCGGGAAAAAGTCATTTCCGGAATCCCATTCAATGCTTGCCAGTTCGTGCAGGGCAGGCGCGGCCCGGTGTATCGGGTTGTCAGCCAGATGCGGATAGGCAACATGACCCTGCTGCCCCTGGATGGTCAGTACGCCACACAAGGAGCCGCGGCGGCCGTTCTTGATGATGTCGCCGGTTTGATCCTTGCTGGATGGTTCGCCAACCAGGCACCATTTAATCTTTTCGTTGCGCGCTTCCAGGTGTTCGACCACCTTTATCGTGCCGTCAACGGACGGCCCTTCCTCGTCGCTGGTGATGAGAAACGCAATGGAACCCGTGTGGT
>DAOVVG010000168.1 GCA_030632175.1 Gammaproteobacteria bacterium | reverse complement strand
GATCACCCTGATTCCCAACTGAAATCAGCAACCGTTTAGGTGGCCGATCGATTTCAATCAGCAATTTCCTGATTTCCCTGACACGCGCTGGCGATGCTTTGATAACCAGGTTGTTGCCCATCCCGGTGGCGGTTTCGTTGGCCCCGATAAGCGGCCTGATAACCGGCAGGATCTCATCGAGTGGCCGTGACTGCAGTTCGATCACTTCGATGGGATAGTCAGACAACACAACCGGGCTGGCAGCCAGTGCGAACAAGACCGCGCACAGGCTGATTAATGAAGAGAATTTCATGACTTTATATCTTCTCCGTAAACCATTAGTCCCATGAAAACACAAACATATCCTTATTACCAAGGCGAACATCACAGGAAAATCGCCTGTTGCGGTACACTGACCCTGGGACAAGTTTGTTAACAGACAGAAACCCGCAGTGGTGTGTCCGGAAGAAATTCTTATAATCACCGTTTATCTAATCTTCAACCCGATATCAGGATACTTTTATGACAAGCATCGGCACGCCGTTATCACCTTCCGCAACTCGTGTTCTTCTCTGTGGTGGTGGCGAACTCGGCAAGGAAGTTGTCATCGAACTGCAACGCCTGGGCGTTGAAGTCATTGTTGTAGACCGCTATGAGAATGCGCCGGCCATGCAGGTTGCCCACCGCAGCCACACAATCTCCATGCTCGATGGCGACAACCTGCGACGCGTTATTGAACAGGAAAAACCGGACTACATTGTCCCGGAAATCGAGGCCATTGCGACCGACACGCTGGTCGAACTCGAGACAGAGGGTTACACCGTCATTCCCACCGCCCGCGCAGCACAATTGACCATGAACCGGGAAGGCATACGCCGCCTTGCGGCTGAAGAACTGGGTATCCGGACATCTCCGTTCCGCTTTGCAACAACCCGTGAGGAGTTTAACCAGGCGGTCAGTGACATTGGCCTGCCCTGCCTGGTGAAACCTATCATGAGTTCATCAGGTAAAGGACAAAGTACTATACGGAATCTGTCCGAGATGAACGCCGCCTGGGAGTATGCGCAGGCAGGCGGCCGGTCCGGTGCCGGCAAGGTCATCGTCGAAGGTTTTGTCGATTTTGATTATGAAATTACCCAGCTCACCGTCCGTCATGCAGGTGGTACATCGTTCTGTGAACCCATAGGCCATGTACAGGTTGACGGAGATTACCGCCAGTCATGGCAACCACAAGTCATGAGTTAACAGGCCCTGACACGTGCGCGTGAGATTGATGGCAAAGTGACCGAGGCACTGGGCGGGCGTGGTATTTTCGGTGTGGAATTATTCATCAAGGATGATGATGTCATCTTCAGCGAGGTATCACCGCGACCGCACGATACCGGCATGGTGACCATGATTTCACAGGATCTGTCGCAGTTCGCCCTGCACGCACGAGCAATACTGAACTTGCCAATACCTGACATTCACCTCCATGGACCCTCTGCCTCCAGCGTTATTCTGGCTGAAGGCTCCTCTTCGCAGGTATCTTTTGGGAATATCGAGGCGGCACTCAGCGAGCCCGACACGCAACTGCGCCTGTTTGGAAAACCCGATGTCAACGGTCAGCGACGTATGGGAGTGATGCTGGCCCGGGGAGAAACGACCGATGAGGCACTGCAGAAGGCCAGGGCTGGTTCGGAGTCAATTTCGATAAGCCTGCAGGCATAAACCGGGGATAAATTAACCATGACAGACATTGAATTAAATGCGCGCATAGAGTCACTGGAAACACGCCTGATGCATCATGAAGCATCCATTGAAGAACTCACCCGGACCCTGATCGACCAGGAACAACAGATGCGGTTGCAAACAGAGACAATCAGGCATCTTGAAGCACAGATAAAAGGGTTACAGTCTGCCACAGTGTCTCCCGGTGAAGATCCTCCGCCACCCCACTATTAATCCGCATTCCGGGGTAAATACAGGGCGCTCCTGTAACAACCTGCACGAACACGATTTGATTCTTTCCTGACATTAAAGAACCACCTGGGCTATGCCGATGGGAATGTGTATATAGGCTTTTATCTGCGCGCCAAAACCACTCAACCTACCAGTCAGGGTTTAAAACATGAATGCACTTGTTCTTGCTGCACAATTCCTCGGGCTCAGCACCCTTGTTACCCTGGTCTGGCTTGTTGTCCGGGCTTTCAGAAAACATGCAGGCTGGGGCATCACCGTACTGCTTTTCTCTCCCCTCGGCGCAGCCCTGTTCGGCACCCGTTACTGGGATGAGGAGAAGACACCTTTTCTTGCCTACAGCGCATCACTGGTCGCAACACTCACACTCGGAGTGTATCTGTTCACCACCCAGGGCGGGATGGAGCTGGTACGCACCATGTACAGCATCCAGAATGACGACCATTCACAAACATTGGATGCAGAAAACCCCTCGAATTTTATGCATGCCAACCTGAGCTTCTACGAGAACCCGGACCTGCAGAATGAAGACCAGCCTGCGCCGGCCCCGGTACCTGATAAGCTGGCAACAGAAACAAACGAACCCGCCAGCCCGGACATTCCGGATTCAGCAGGCATCAGCGAAGAAGAAGTCGCCAAACCGGTCCGCTATCGCCTGACCTACGTTCCCATCCGTATGGAAAAGATTGGAGATTATGTCGGCTCGGTCGTGAAAGTCACACGCAAGAATGTACCTGAAAAAGAGTATCGCCTGACTGGCGCATCCGCCGGCAAGCTCCAGCTGGTGCAACGTACCAGTGGCGGGTCATTCTCATTCAAATACCGGAAACGTGACATTGAGAAAATCAGGGTACTTGTCAGCATTCCCTACTGAATCACGCAACAGCCGCCGTACTTGACAAGACTCATACGACTCTGAAAGACTCAGATACATGAATTCTGATCTGCACAATCATATGACTGCCTGCAAACGCCGACTGCCCGTCTGGCTGATAGCGCCGTGCACAGGTGGAACTTTGAAGAGATCAATCGTTTAGTAACAGTATTCAAGCAAGCAATCTTCAAAGGCCGCACGGTGCAAACCCTGCGGCCTTTTTGTTTTGCACACTATTTTAATGAATTACGGAGGTAACAAAGTGTCAGTCCCGGCGGCTTATATAGGTGTTATCCTGATCTGGTCCACCACCCCGCTCGCCATTCAGTGGAGCAATGATGAAGTAGGATTCCTGTTCGGCATCACCAGCCGGATGATCCTTGGCGTGGTTGCCGGTCTGCTGGTCGCCCTGTTATTTAGTATCAGACTGCCCTGGCATGCAGACGCACGCCGCACCTATTTTGCCGCAGGACTGGGACTGTTTTTCGCGATGACCTCCGTCTACTGGTCTTCCCAGTTCATCCCCTCCGGCTGGATATCGGTCCTGTTTGGCCTTGCCCCGATTGTTACCGGCTTAATGGCAAGCCTGTTGCTTGCGGAGCAGGCACTTACAATCTCCCGCCTGTTCGGCATGCTGTTGGGGCTGGCAGGCCTTGCCATTATGCTGCTTGGATCGCAGGCACTGGGACCCGATTCTGCCTATGGCATTGCGGGCATGGTTTTTTCGGTGCTCGCCTACTCTGCAAGCGCGGTTGCCGTTAAACGCATCGGTGCGGATATCCCGGCACTGGCGACCACCATTGGCGGTTTAATAGTCACCGTTCCCTTGCTTGTGGGCCTCTATCTTGTCAGCGGTCAACCGTTGCCCTCCTCGGCGCCACCCAGGGCAATGATGTCCATTATCTATCTCGGACTCATCGGGTCAGTACTTGGCTTTGCCATGTACTACTACGTGCTGCGGCACGTGGAAGCGACCCGTGTTGCGCTCATCACGCTGGTCACACCGGTACTCGCACTAATCCTGGGACATAACCTGAACGACGAGCCGATTCAAACAGAGGTTATTACGGGAACGGCAGCAATCCTCAGTGGTTTATTGCTGTTCGAATATGGACAAAAAGCAGGCAAATGGGTTCGCGACAGCATGATTGGTTGATGCCGCCCTACTGCGCTGCCCTCGCCCTGCCCTGACCGGAACGCGCATGCCGATGCTGCGGTTTTGCCTGGTTACCACCAGACTTGCGATGCACATGCTTGTGTGCAGCTTTTGAGTTGCCGGATTTCGGTCCGCTTCGTTTTCCACTGGCCTGTTGCCGTGGCTGTGAACGACCCTTGCCGTTTCTTCCATTCTGAATGGGTTCTGCTTTGATACCGGGGTCCGGTGCATAACCTTCCAGCACCACTTTGGGAATTTCGCTTTTCAGTACCCGTTCAATATCCCGCAACAACTTGTGCTCATCCACTCACACCAGGGAAACCGCCTCACCTTCGTTACCGGCACGGCCGGTGCGGCCAATGCGATGCACATAGTCCTCCGGCACATTGGGCAACTCAAAGTTCACGACATGGGGCAACTGGTCAATATCCAGACCGCGGGCCGCTATATCGGTGGCCACCAGCACGCGCACTTCACCACGCTTGAACCCGGCCAATGCGCGGGTACGGGCACCCTGACTCTTGTTGCCATGTATGGCGGCGGCACTCAGACCATCCTTCTCGAGCTGCTGGGCCAGACGATTGGCGCCGTGTTTGGTACGGGTGAACACCAGCACCTGGCGCCAGTTTTGTGAACCGATCAGATGACTCAACAACTCCCGCTTGCGCAGCTTGTCTACCGGGTGAACCACTTGCTTGATCCGATCAGCAGTCGCATTTTGGCGTGCCACCTCGATCAGTTCAGGCTGATTAAGCAGGCGGTTGGCAAGCTGCTTGATCTCGCCGGAAAAGGTAGCGGAAAACAGCAGATTCTGGCGTGCGCCATTCTTGGGCAACATCGCCAGCAGCTTGCGTATATCATGGATGAAGCCCATATCCAGCATACGGTCGGCTTCATCCAGCACCAAAATTTCAACTTGCGACAGATCCACCGTCTTCTGGCTGGCGTGATCCAGCAGCCGGCCCGGTGTGGCGACGAGTATATCGACGCCCTGTCTCAGTTTTGCTATCTGCGGATTGATTTTGACCCCACCGAAGATCACTGCCGATTTGAGTGGCAGATGACGGCCGTAGGTATCCACGCTGGCACCTACCTGGGCGGCCAACTCGCGAGTCGGGGTGAGTACCAGTGCACGAACCGGGCGCCGACCGTTCTTGATCGGGTTTGCGCTCAGTCGCTGTAACAGCGGTAACGTGAAACCGGCCGTCTTGCCGGTACCGGTCTGGGCACCGGCCATCACATCCTTGCCATCCATAATGATGGGGATTGCCTTGCGCTGGATGGGGGTAGGTTCGTTGTAGCCCTGTTCGTCGATGGCGCGCAGGAGTTCGGCCGACAGGCCAAGAGTATCAAATGACATTGGGTATTGCTCCAGTCTTGCCCTCCCTGCGACAACATTTGCTGGCGGGAGCCGGTCCGGGCTGGATAAGGGAATTCTTAAAAGCGGGAGGCCCTGCGTATAAGGCAGAGCGAACGGCTAAAGAGTCTTTCCTGCGACCACCAAAATCTTTATTAGATTCACTGGTCGCGATGGGTGCTAACCGGTCAAGCACCCGGAAGCTGCGCACTATACCAGAAAATCAACTAACTACCCGTTTTCTTTCTCTTCTTGGCACCGGCTCTCGTCTTCTTCCCCGGTTTTTTCTTCTTTAAGCCCCTTTTCTTCGATCCTTTATCCATCTTGCTCGCGGCTTGCTTCTTTTTCACAGGTTTTCCTTTCTTCGCCGCTTCTTTGGGTTTATTCCCGCTCTGGTCCAGCAGTGCGATATCAAGACGTTGACCACACACCCTGGCCTTTCTGAGATCCTGGAACACCTCCCTC
>DAOVVG010000163.1 GCA_030632175.1 Gammaproteobacteria bacterium | reverse complement strand
TGCGGGTGGCGGCGAAGAGCTGCACTGGTCGCTGTCATTAATGTTCGATGCCATGGGCACACTGTCATCAAAATACAACGAAACTCCGGAAACGGCATCACGCCCCTACGATTTGACCCGTGACGGATTCGTCATTGCAGGCGGTGGTGGCATGCTGGTACTGGAAGAGCTGGAGCATGCCAGGGCGCGCGGCGCAACTATCCATGCAGAAATCGTCGGATACGGTGCAACATCCGATGGCTATGACATGGTGCAGCCATCCGGCGAAGGCGCAGTACGCTGTATGCAACAGGCAATGTCCACGGTAGATGAACCCATCGACTACATTAATGCACACGGCACCAGCACACCGGTTGGCGACATGCGGGAACTGGAAGCGGTAAAAGCCGTGTTCGGAGACAACATTCCGAAGATCAATTCGACAAAATCCCTGTCAGGACATTCGCTCGGCGCAGCCGGCGTCCATGAAGCAATTTATTCCCTGCTGATGATGCAGGGAGACTTTCTGAGCGCCTCTGCAAACATCAATGAACTGGATCCGGCCGGTGAGGGTTTTCCGATCATTCGTGAACGCATTGACAATGCCGGCACCAATATCATGATGTCCAACAGCTTCGGATTTGGCGGCACCAATGCAACCCTGATCTTGAAACGCTGGCAGGAAGGCTGATACCCGCACAGCCTGCAAGCTACTCCAGCAATCGGGGACTGCGTGAGGCACGCCAGCGCTGAAAGGTCGGATACTCGTGATAAGCACCTGAAAGGATGTAATCGAGTACGTTGCGCAGACGGTAGAACTGTACGACCGAATCAACGCGCATGATCTCGCTGCCATCATTATCAAAGAATATCAGCGTAGGCGTATAAAACAGTCCCAATCGTTCTCCCCACTGTCTTGCCGTCAATCGCTCGCCGGACGGTGTTACCACCGGCGTATCCGACCAGAATGAAAGCTGTATGTTTTCCAGCTGCTCGAAACGGGTCATGATTTCCGGGTCACGCATGGGACCCGTGTGCAACACATCGCAGGCATGACAGTTTCCCTGCTCAAAAAATACAACCAGCGGACGATCACCGGGAATCACACTCCGATCCTGCATATAGGGTTCGCGCAGAAACACCGGTTCATCATTCATATCACCGGGGTCGAACACCAGCGGCACATCGGCACGCGCAAGATACTGCCTGAAATTTTCAGCCTTGTAGTGCGCGTCTGCTACATATTCCAGCGCGGCACGAAAGCGGTAAGGCGGGTAATAGCCCCTCAAGCGCATAACTTCCTTCCCGTCAGCATTGTAGAAAACCAGCGAGGGCGTGAAATTTGTCTTGTCACGAATAGCCAGCGCACTCTCGGACAGCTCCATGCCGCTCAAATCGGTGACGGTGCGGTCACCATGGATATCCAGTCCGATGATGTCGAAATGTTCACGCACATACGCCTGTATATCTTCAGCTTCCAGATCTGCTTCCAGCAGCTGCTTGCAGTAGGCGCAGTATTTCTGGCCGAAATAAACTATCAGGCCCTGCTTGCCAGCCTCTTGCACTTCCCGGATATCCTCACGCAGATCCAGAAAGCTGAGCTTGAACCACTCGGGAAATGACAAGGGTTCTTCAAGCGGGGCGTCATCAAATTCGACAAAGCGGTTATCAAAGGTGCCCGTTGCGGACACGTGACCGGCAAGCAGCAGTAACAGCGCAGCGAGCGATATAAAAAATACGCGTTTTTTCTGCATCTCTCGGCCCCTCCTCTGCTGTCACTCGCATCCCCCGTCATCCCTGCGACGGAGAAATAAACTATTTTGTTAGCCGACAACTGACCGCCGCCACTTCGGGAAAGGCAACACACTGCACAACCAACTTCCACTATCCTTAGGATAGAAGAAAGAGCTGAGTTAGCAACTCTGCTTCCGGCGATAACTGACAGTGATTTGGCTAAACAGTGTCGGGGTAACGCCCATTTTATGAACCCTACCCAACAATGGCTATACATAATATGAATAAACTTATTAGAATGTCAGCTATGTTGATGAATCCTAACTGTTTGGCGTACCACTGATGCCGGGGCTGCCTACATGGACCATCCTCGGGGGTGGCTACCAGTCCTACCTGAAAGGGGACTACCAGGCGGCCTTTGATGAATGGCTGCCACTGGCAGAGCTGGGAGATGCAGAAGCCCAATATAATCTCGGCGTCATGTTTGACCAGGGTGCCAGTGTAGAGCAGGACCTCGCCAAGGCTGCCAGCTGGTATCGAAAAGCCGCCGAGCAGGGATTCATGGACGCACAAACCAACCTTGGCATGATGTATTACCGGGGTGACGGCGTTGCCACTGACCACGACGAGGCATCAAGATGGCTGCAGCGTGCTGCAGACAAGGGCGATGCGGAGGCGGCAGCCTTGCTTGAGCAGCTTGCCTGCAACGACGAGACCGACACCCGCACGACGTATGCCTGAACAGGCTCACCCTCAACACATCCACATTAAATAACAGGTAGTTACAGAGCATTCCAAAGGCGCCTCCATAGCATCAGGACAGACCATCCCATGAACGAAGAAACCGGTGAGAGTACCCGAGCAGATTCCCCGGCAGCATCCTGGCCCCTCCCCGGCAGCATTAGCCAGCCGGACTATTCACCGGGTGAACGCGAGGCACTGATTGAGGAAATAAAGCGTCTGCTCAAGGAGAAAGACGCCGTGCTGGTCGCGCATTATTACACCGATGACGACCTGCAGATGATCGCCGACATCACCGGCGGCACCGTCTCGGACTCGCTGGAAATGGCCCGTTTCGGCAACCAGCATCCAGCCAGCACCCTGGTGGTCGCGGGCGTACGCTTCATGGGTGAAACGGCCAAGATACTCAATCCCGAGAAGCGGGTACTGATGCCGACACTGGAAGCAGAGTGCTCGCTGGATCTCGGCTGTCCGCCGGAAAAGTTCATCCCCTTCTGCGATGCTCACCCTGACCGTACCGTGGTGGTCTATGCCAACACCTGTGCCGAGGTAAAAGCCCGTGCCGACTGGGTAGTCACCTCAAGCATCGCGGTTGACGTGGTAAGGCACCTGAAGGAACAGGGCAAGAAAATCCTGTGGGCGCCTGACCGTTACCTGGGCAGCTATGTGCAGAAGGTAACCGGTGCCGACATGCTGCTCTGGCAAGCCAGCTGTATCGTGCACGAACGTTTCAAGGCAGAGGCACTGAAGAATCTCGCCAGCTCACAGCCGGATGCCGCTATCCTGGTTCACCCCGAATCACCAGAGTCGGTCATTGCCCTTGCGGATGTTGTAGGTTCCACAACGCAACTGATCAACGCTGCAAAAGAACTACCCAACAGCAAGTTTATTGTTGCCACGGACAATGGCATCTTTTACAAAATGAAGCAGGCGGCTCCGGACAAAATTTTTCTGGAAGCGCCATCTGCCGGTGAAGGAGCAACCTGCGAAAGTTGCGCACACTGCCCGTGGATGGCAATGAACCACCTGCGCAACCTCGCCGAGGTTTTAAGAACCGGTCGCAATGAGATTCATGTGGATGAAGATATTCGCATCAAAGCACTGAAATCCACGCAGCGCATGGTCGATTTTGTAAATAACCGGCGCAACATCGACTAGCGCCGAGCTTACCGGATCACTCTGCAGCACACAGCTGCGCAAGCTGTACCGCAAGTTCCTCACTCAATTGCGCGAGCGCCATACTGGAGGCATTCACCAGCGCCTCATAGTCCGGACCGGATGTGACTTTCTGGATACTCGAGGTTGTAACCAGCACAATCTTGCCGGTCGCTTCTGCAATGACGCTCCACTTCACCTCGAGCACCACGTCCCCGCCCAACTGTCCGTCAAAGCGCAGCACATCCATTTCTACCCGGTATGCTGGTGCGTAATGGCTGCTGCGTCGATAGTTCACAACCAGCTCGGACTGCAGCAGACCTGAAAGATTCTCAATGGTGGTACGGACAAAATCATCTTCCAGGGAACCGCCCCAGCGATTGAACTCACTGGCCTCCAGCCGGTTCGTCCCCGCACGCGTAACGATGCGCGGCTGGTCAAGATACCTTGGCCAGCTGACCGGTCCGACACTGATTGCCTGGCTGCTGCAACTCCCCGCCACGCCGGTGACAGGACTGACATCAGCACTCAGCACATAGAAATCGACGCGCGGTGATTTGCCCGCACAACCTGCCAGCAACAATACCGTCAGCAAGGCTGCTGCACTTTTCAGTTGTGTTCTTGTTCCCATCATTGTATCTCCTTGCCGCGCAGCAGGGCCTCCGGATGACGTTCAAGATAATCTGCCAATATGCGCAGAGACCGCGCTGTCTCTGCCAGTTCACGCATGGACGACTGCAATTCCTGCGACATCGCCGAGTCTTGCGCAAACATTTTGTCAATTGACGCCAGCGTACTTTCCGCCTGGATAATCGTTTTGTCCAGATCCGAGATCGTCCGGCTCATATCGGCACCGATCTTTTCAAACGGAAACTCCTTCAACTTGCCTAGTACAACCTTGACACCCTTGGCAATCTCTTCAAGCGAGGTAGGTATTGTCGGGAGCACAGGGTAACCATCAACCGTGCGTATTTCTTCCTCCTCGGCATCGGGGAAGAACTCCAGGTCCACATAGAGCATGCCGGTCAGAATATTGCCCGTCTTTAACTGCGCCCTTAATCCACGTGCAACAAGTTCCTCATTGATACTTCGGTGTTCTACCTCGGTAAGATCAGTAAAACCCTTTTCAAATCGCTCCGGTTCAAGCTCAATGAGCACCGGAAGGTGAAACTCCTGTGAGTCCGTGTCGAATTCCAGATCCACAGAGACAACCCTGCCCATCTTAATCCCCCGGAACTCAACCGGTGCATCCGGTTTCAGGCCACGCACCGTCCCGTCAAAATAGAGCAGAAATTTATTTCTCACGGTGATTTCCGGCTGAAAGGCGGCAGTACGATCATCGTAAAGCGTAAAAACCCTGTTCTCAGCCGCTGCATCCCCTGGCTGGACATCAGGCGGGATCTCGAAAGCAAGACCGCCGCTCACCAGACTAACCACGGATTCCATATTTACATCGAAACCGGCGGCAGACAAGGTAACGTCAAGACCACTGGCATTCCAGAAACGGGTATTCTCCTTGACCTTGGTATGATGGGGCTCATTGATAAATATTTTGAAGTTGACGGTCCTGGCGTCCTCGGCCAACTCATAACTGACGACCTCGCCTACCTTGATCTGTCGAAAATAAATCGGCGCACCTACATCCAGTGAGCCTCGCCGGTCTGCCTTTAGCTTGAAATGCTGTCCCGGCTGATCAGTTGTCACCACCGGCACCGATTCCAGGCCGACATAGTCCTTCACAAACTTGCCACCGTTAACCGGGTCTATGGCGATGAAGGCACCGCCGAGCAAGGTACCCAGACCGGATACGGTACCGGCACTGATCCGCGCCTTGACTACCCAGAAGCGGGTCTTCTTGGTCAGATACGCCTTGGACCCCTTGTGCATTTGCACCGTCACCAGTACATGTTTAAGATCATCTTCAAGATCAATCGCCTTTACCAGGCCGACTTCGACGTCCTTGTATTTGATCTTGGTCTTGCCAGCCACCAGCCCCTCGGCATTCTCAAAGGTAATAATAATAGTCGGGCCGACTTCGGAGAACGACTTGTAGGCCACCCAGGCACCGATCAGTGCAGCAACAATAGGAATAATCCAGACGATGGAAATACCACTGCGCGGCTTGACGACAGCTTCAGGTATCTCGTTTTCCGGAGCATTCCCGGCAGTGTTATCTGTCATTTGTTGACTCCATGTTGTCCCAGATTTCCCGGGGATCAAAGGTCAAGGCAGCAATGATGGTCAGCACTACGACTGCACCAAAAAATAT
>DAOVVG010000259.1 GCA_030632175.1 Gammaproteobacteria bacterium | reverse complement strand
TGGGTAAAGGAGCGAAGCGACGTACCCATCACTGAACTACTAGGCCGTTTCCAAACTACAAGGCGCGCTTCACGCGCCTTGTCCATGACGGATACGCTGCGCTTTACCCGTTCTACATATTGTGTTTCGATAAATGTCCGGGTTCCGCTGGAAACTTGCCCTTCACTGAACTGCTTGTACTGTATTGTGGCAGCCTGCTAAACGCGTACTATCGGCCACAATCGGACCTTTAGCACAATGAAAAGAGGCGACCCGAAGGCCGCCCCTTTTTTGTTATTGTTAACTGATTTCTATTTCTTACACCGCATGAACTTCACGGCAATCATGACAATGCCACCTGCTGCCAGTAGCGGAAGAATGCCGTGTTCAGGAACAGCGTAGACACCCCATGACAAGCGGGGCAGCATCAATAAAAGTGCGGTAATTAACTTTTCTAAATTTTATACCTTACCTCTCCTTCCTGCGCGAGAAACCGATTCCTGCAAGACCGAGACCGAGCAGTGCAACCGTAGACGGCTCAGGAACAGAGCTGAACTCGATCTTACTAACATAGAACTCGCAGTTATCATAATTACCGCCACAAGCAGACAGATTATCGTAGAAACCCACATCGAACGAGGTACCCGCATCCAGTAGCAGCCCCAAATCGAGTACTGAATCCAACTTGTAGCCGCCATTGGTTAGCTGGGTCGGGCTTCCGTCAACCGACACATAATCGTCCAGCAGGCTTTTGTCACCATCATGATTATTGTTGAGCCAGATACTTTCAATTACAACATTGGCAGCAAATACGAAGTGAAGTGTTTCAGGTGTACCAGAATGATTGGTTACATTATCGTCACTGCTCGGGTTACACAGGTTGGTTGTGCTGCCAGAGAAAGACTGATCGGCTTTCGTTGGATCAGACAGCGTACCGCACACACCCAGTCCGGCATTTTTAGAATCCATGTAAGCATACGAGTCGCTGCCATTGGTGCCCGTGATGGACAGGAAGGCATCACCACTGCTTGTTGTATGGGTGCCATCGGCAGTGAACATCAGGGTGTTCCAGGCACTTTCGCCGATACTGCTGTCGGCTAGACCATTGAAGTCGATTATTAAAGCCTGCGCCGAGTTAGATATTGTGAGCAGTCCAGCAGTAATCGCCAAGCATTTCAGCATATTCAACTTTGTATTCATCCTTGAGATCCTCTTATCGTGCATCCTTGTGTCCTGAAAAATAGGCATAATCCATGCCATTCTTCATCGCCAGACTTGTATATTTTTTAACTGATCCAGTTTCAGTATATCCAAGAGAAAAACAGATAACACTGGTACAAAGGTACTACCCTGGTGTGTAAAGTTACTCTTGCTGTCCTCGCGTTCCCGAAGGTCCGATTAGGGTCGTCTGCTGTCCTTAAGTCATTGAGTATATTCGCAGAGACTAAACGACTGGATTGGGTGTTTCCGGACGTTTAGAAGCAAATTCAGTAGGTTGAATAAAAACAGAATTATCCCTCCGGATAATCCCTCCGTCCCCTTTTAGCCCGAATTGTAGGGTCGACTTCATTCGCCCAGCCAGACTGTCACTACCTTATTGCAGACTGTTCAGGCCAACAAAACTGCCATTATTGGTTTCTGAAAGTTTGCGCATCAACGCCGCATAGCGCACGGCATTGATCGGCAGTCCGCTGCTGTAATCGAACAGCACCGGGAAACCTACCGTGTGTATGCGCACACGGGGCTGGCCGGACCCGCTTGCACGATTCAGCCGGGCAACCGGAGCGATGACGGCCTGGATCGAGCCACGCGCAAACTCATCACCGAATACATACAGGCTGCTACGATTGTCAAGCGCATCGGCGCGCCCGAGTGCCACCTCGACATCTCCACCCGTGCCTGAGGTTGAAAATGGCTGCCAGCCGGCGAGCCGCTTGGTTATCGCCTTGCGCCTTGCCCTTGAATCCGGAATCCACTTGCCCTGGTACTGGGAGAACATGTAGTCCCCCATATCATTCATCACCTGTATCCCCTTCACGCGCGGGTAGATATTCAGAACCTCGGTGACCTTTTTCAGGACCAGCGGCCAGGCATTCTGCTGCATCGAACCGGATGTATCGATGATAAAAATAATGTACTCACTGTCCACGGGTATACCACCGATCAGGTTATTTGCAGTTCGCCGGTAGCCGGCGCCGAGCAGGCGGCGCATCTCCTCTGACAAATCCTGTTTTGCCGATGACAGTTGGCCTTCGATGATCGTCTGCGCATCATGTTCATTGCGTGTTGTCCTGTACTGGCCGCGCACAACAGACAGATCACCCTTGAGACGCGCGAGTTTTTCCCTGCTTTGTGCCAGCTGTTCCTGCTTGCTGACCAGGTCCCGGTTCAACACCGTGGTCTCACCGCGGATCTCGAACAATTCCGCTTCCAGGCGCTTGACCAGGCCGGTCAGATCCACGGCCAGGCGCTCGATCACGTGTGGCTCGGCAATCTTTACAATCACCAGCAGCAGGATAATCGCGCCAAAACCGCAGGACACCACGTCGAGAAATGACAGGTTGAATATATCGATATTGCGGCGGCTGCGTTTTCTCATGGCCAGTCCCGGCTTGGCGTCATGAATGAACCCTGTGTATCGATTGCCAGCTTCCAGAAAGCAGCCGCCGCATAGGCGTCACCCTCCATTGGCAACAGAATCGTATTGACCGGTATACCGGAGGCGAGTGTACGTGCAGCCGCCTGAAAGTGCTGCAGGCGTTCGGCCGCCGATACGGTCGTAGCGGACTGTTTGGAGCGCCCCTGCGTCGGCAGGCCATCGGTCACCAGCAGGATATTATCCGGCCTTGGTGACAACTTGCCTGCCACGGCAAGTGCCTGGTGCAGGCTGGTGCCAGCGGCGGGAATCACCTGCTGCAATGCTGCGATCACAGCATCGACGTGCTTGCGACTGGCGGCCTGCAGCCATTTGCCACCTGACCCCTTCAGTGCAGGCCGTGCAACCGTGTTGAACGTATACAGCTGGAAGTCCGCCGTTGGCGGCAGGTTACTGACCAGCCAGTCAACCGTGGCCAGCGTGCGCCGCCATTTCGGTGCGTTGCGCTTGTGCGAGGTACCCATATTACGGCGCCTCACGACATTGATTATCGTCTCATCAAGCATACTGGCAGACACATCCACCAGGATCAGCACGCGCCTGCCGCCTGTTTTCAGGCCGGTCAGGTACTGGCGATCACCCTCCCCCCTGAACTCCCGCACCTTGTCGCCGGCATCACGCTCGGCGGCTAGCGGGGCCCCGAGGCGTTTCTTCCCGCTATCAAGCGTTTTCAGATCAGAGGACAAATCATTGATGTGTGCACGGCTGGCCAGCGTTTCATTTTCAAGTTTCGCAATCTGGATTTCCAGCGCCCTGATCGTCTCGATAATACGCTCGGATTCACCCTGCATCGTCACCTGCTGCCGCTCCGTGGCCTGCATCGTGTTGCGTGCCAGCACCAGCGCATCCTGGCCAATCAACACCTCCTGTTCCAGCTGCACCACTTCAGAACTCAGGTCGCTGAAGGTCTCATTGCGCGCCCTGACGGTGTCGGTATTCAGAATCAGCACGAGCAGCACAACGGCGCCAAATCCGCAGAACATGATATCGAGGAAGGAGATGGAAAACGGCGAGACGGGACGGCGTTTCATAACAGGGGTTTACAAATCTACGCTCAACCGCGTAAACGCCGGATAAACCAGTGATCAATATAACGCTCACTGTCGAGTACCAGGCGCTCCTGTATCAATTG
>DAOVVG010000215.1 GCA_030632175.1 Gammaproteobacteria bacterium | reverse complement strand
TTATCCCAATATACAGGCAGGCAGCCGTTGGCTTCAACAGCGCCACTGTCTTTTACAGCTCCAGGGCTTCCAGCCTGCAGCCACTGGACGTACATTCCAGCAAACTTCCCTGTTCATACCAGTCACCCAGTACAATTCTCTGTGCCGGCTTTCCTGCGATGCTCAGGTCGTGAACGGCCGGCCGGTGCGTGTGCCCGTGAATCAAGCGTTGTACCTTGTGGTTGCTCATGGTGTCTCTAACCGCATCATCATTGACGTCCATGATAGATTCGGGTTTGCCGCCGGTCTGTTCGCGGCTTTTGGCTCGCATTCCGCTGGCAATCAGCTGGCGATCTTCAAGTGATTTGGAAAGCAGCTCACTTTGCCACTGCGGGTCGCGTACCATTTTCCTGAAGGACATGTACTCTGTATCATCGGTACACAGCAAATCGCCGTGCATAAGAAGTGTCGGAGTGCCATACAGGTCAATAAGGGCAGGGTCGTCGAGGAGGGTACAGCCGCTTGCCTCTACAAACTTTTCGCCCAGTAGAAAGTCACGGTTTCCATGCATGATAAAGACAGGAGTGCCTGACAAGGCGCAACGCTTCAAACCTTTGCATATGGCCTGATTCATCGGGCTGGTATCGTCATCCCCTATCCACGCTTCAAACAGATCGCCGAGGATGTAAATCGCTTTCGAGTTACGGGCACGGGTGTTGAGCAGTTCCAGAAAGAGCTCTGTAACAGCCGGGCGCTCCGGATCCAGATGCAGATCTGAAATAAACAGAGTGCCCGGCATGATGTCAGTAACGGCCCCTCGTTATTCCTGTACGGTTACCTTCTCAATAATAACGTCGGTGACCGGAACATCCTGGTGTCCACCCTTGTTGGCCGTTGAGACTTTTTCTATGGATTCAACAACGTCCATGCCGTCCGTTACCTTGCCGAACACCGTATAACCCCAGCCCTGTGGTGTCGGGGAGGTGTGATTAAGAAAGTCATTATCTTTCAGATTAATGAAGAACTGTGATGTGGCAGAGTCCGGCACATTGGTTCGCGCCATGGCGACGGTGCCTTTGTTATTTTTGAGTCCGTTTGTTGCCTCGTTCTTGATTGGCGGGTTGGTAGCTTTTTGCTGCATATTGGTGTCAAAACCACCGCCCTGGATCATGAAGCCGGGGATGACACGATGGAATACAGTGCCGTCGTAGTGCCCTGACCTGGCGTAAGTAATGAAGTTTTCTACTGAATCGGGGGCCTTGGCCTTGTCGAGTTCAAGAGTAATAACCCCTTTGTTGGTCTCCATGGTGACTGTAACCATGTCTGCTCCTTGTTTGCTTGTTGAATTGTCTTGGGTAAAGCCGGTTGCAGGTGCAAGACCGACGGTAATGGCCATAATAAGGCCGGTGAATAGCTTCATACGGAACTCCCGTGTGGAAAATCTGATCGCTAATGATATAAGCTCTGGCGCTGTTTACAAGTCCTTGAACAGACTGGCTAACTTATCTGGCCGGAATGGCTTTCAGTTGCCCGGATTAGGCACTATTATCTGCCGCACAATTATATTGCAGGACGATCTCCGCGAATGCTCAAAATCTACAACACGCTGACCAATCAGAAAGATACCTTTGTTCCGATAGAAGAGGGCAAGGTGCGAATGTACGTATGCGGCATGACAGTGTACGACTACTGCCATCTTGGTCATGCACGGGTAATGGTGGTCTTTGATGTGGTGGTTCGCTACTTGCGTGCGCTGGGCTATGACGTTACCTATGTCCGGAATATCACTGACGTTGATGACAAGATAATCCAGCGCGCCAACGAAAATGACGAGGATATTAACGCCCTGACAGCAAGGTTTATCGACATCATGAATGAGGATGCTGCAGCGCTCGGCATCAGTCCGCCTGACATGGAGCCGCGAGCCACGTCTTCAATGGATGACATTATCAAAATGATAGAGGCCCTGATTGGGAAAGGCTATGCCTACCAGGGCAGTAACGGTGATGTTTATTATGATGTCAGCCGTTTTGACAGCTATGGGGAACTTTCCGGGAAACAGCTTGAGGACTTGCAGGCCGGTGCACGCGTTGCGCTTGACGAATCCAAGGATGACCCGCTGGATTTTGTACTCTGGAAAATGGTAAAGCCGGATGAACCAAGCTGGCCATCACCCTGGGGAGACGGTCGTCCCGGCTGGCATATTGAATGTTCGGCGATGTCGACTCAATGTCTGGGTGCGCACTTTGACATTCATGGCGGTGGCATGGATCTCAAGTTTCCTCACCATGAAAATGAAATTGCCCAGTCTGAAGCTGCTACCGGCGAGTGTTTCGTGAACTACTGGATGCACAATGGTTTTGTTCGGGTTGACGATGAAAAAATGTCCAAATCACTGGGCAACTTTTTCACGGTAAGGGAAATTCTGAAAAACTACCGGGCTGAAGAGATTCGTTATTTTATTCTTGCCAGTCACTACCGGAGTCCCCTGAACTATTCCCAGGATAATCTCGACAACAGCAAGGCGGCACTTACACGGCTTTATACGGCGTTACGTGGCATTACGCCCGCCAAAACCGATGATCCTCTGTGCGATGATTTCAGGGCCGCCTTTCACAAGGCGATGGATGATGATTTCAATTCACCGGAAGCCATTGCCGTATTGTTTGAAATCGCCAGGGAAATAAACAAAAACCGCGATACAGATACAGGCAAGGCGAGCATTCTTGCCGGCTGCCTGAGCAGGCTGGGTGCTATTCTCGGCCTGTTACAGGCTGATCCTGAAGCGTACCTGCGAGAACTGGTTGCAACAGGTGATGGGACCGCGAGTGGTATGTCTGCCGACGAGATTGAAGATTTGATTGCTCGCAGAATCAAAGCGCGTGCGGACAAGGACTGGGCTGAAGCTGACAGAATCAGGGATGAACTTGATGCGGCAGGGCTTATTCTGGAAGACGGCGCTGCCGGTACGACCTGGCGCCGCAGTTAACTGTCAGTTGTGCAGCTCTTCAGTTGCATACAACGTGTTTTCCAGCAGTGTCGCCACGGTCATCGGACCAACGCCGCCAGGTACCGGTGTAATCCATGCAGCACGTTCACGCGCACTGTCGAATTCGATATCGCCAATCAGGCTGCCGTCTTTCAGGTGGTTGATACCGACATCAATGACTGTCGCACCCGGCTTGACCCAGCTGCCTGAAACCACTCCCGGCTTTCCTACCGCGACGACGAGAATATCTGCCTGTGCAACGTGTTCATCGAGATGTCTGGTAAACCGGTGGCAGGTCGTAACCGTGCAGCCGGCAAGCAACAGCTCCAGCCCCATCGGACGACCGACTATATTGGACGCACCCACAATCACGGCCTGGCGCCCGTAAAAGGGTTCTCCGGTGTGTTCAAGCAAGGTGATCACTCCACGAGGTGTGCAGGATCGCAGTGAGGGGCGTCGCAGTGCCAGACGACCAATATTGTAAGGATGAAAACCATCTACATCCTTGTCCGGCCTGATTTGTTCGGTAACCTTGTCGGCATCAATGTGAGCAGGTAGCGGGAACTGCACCAGTATGCCGTCAATGCCGGCATCATTATTCAATTCGTCAATCAAGGCGAGCAAATCTTCTTCCGGGGCGTCATCCGGCAGGTTATATGAGCTTGAAAGCACACCGGATTCGTCGCAAGCTGCACACTTGTTGCGGACATAGATTTCCGAGGCGGGGTTTTCACCCACCAGCACCACAGCCAGACCCGGGATGCGTAGTCCATTTTCCCGGCGAACATCGATTCTGTCCTTGATTTTGCGCCGGACCTCGGCAGCAATGGCCTTGCCATCAATCAGTTTTGCGGTCATTGGAAACGTAGGTTACCAGTGTATTGGGAGATGGATTCTCGCATGCGGCTGTCCTGTGGTACAAGCTCAAACCCGGGCCGCAGGATCTGGTGTTGTGTGAAATGAATCAGGTCGGCGATTTCAACTTTTCCGGTAGATCACCGGGCAGTTGTGTGCGGCGGGTGACAAGTTAATTGACCCTTTCAGGGGCAGCACGTATTATCGCAGGGTTTCACGGGGCAGGATGGCATGTCACCCTGAAAAACACATTGAAATCGGGGTATAGCGCAGTCTGGTAGCGCGCCTGCTTTGGGAGCAGGATGTCGGGAGTTCGAATCTCTCTACCCCGACCAATTTTATGACATGGCTCGGGACTCTTGTTCATGATGAATCGGCGCCCGTAGCTCAACAGGATAGAGCACCGGCCTTCTAAGCCGACGGTTACAGGTTCGATTCCTGTCGGGCGCGCCAATTTTAAGGGCATAGAGGCTCCGTTTTACAGTTTAATGGTGGGTGTAGCTCAGTTGGTAGAGCCCTGGATTGTGATTCCAGTCGTCGTGGGTTCGAGTCCCATCATCCACCCCATATTTCCACGCTTTCGTGAATGCAGGCTGCCGCTGTTTGCTTGAACCACGCAAGCCACTGTGGTGCAATACCGCCTTTTTGGGCCGTTAGCTCAGTTGGTAGAGCAGGTGACTCTTAATCACTTGGTCGAAGGTTCGAGTCCTTCACGGCCCACCAGATATGCCCGCCCACAGGCGGGCTTTTTTGTACAGTTTTTTCCGCAAATCAACAGGTTTGGGGTGCGCAAGAGGCTCTTATATCGTTATAATTTGACTCTGTCGGCCTGAGTGGCTGACAAGGGGCAGGCGTCATAAAGC
>DAOVVG010000101.1 GCA_030632175.1 Gammaproteobacteria bacterium | reverse complement strand
ACTCAGTAATTTGTAGAACTCGGTACGGTTGCGTTTGGCAATTTGTGCGGCCTTGGTGACGTTCCCATGAGTGATCTGGAGTAGCTGGGTCAGGTATTCACGCTCAAACTGGCTGCGGGCCTCGGCAAATGCCGGGATCTTTCCCGGTTCGTTGCGCAGGGCGCGTTGTACCAGGCTGGCCGGAATCAATGAAGTGGTCGATAAGGCGACTGACTGCTCCACCACGTTGTGCAGCTGCCTGATATTCCCTGGCCAGGATGCTGACAGCATGGCATCCATGGCTTCAGTGGAAAAGCCGGTGACGCTTTTTTTTGCGGCGTCGGGGAAGTTGCGCAGGAAGTGATTGGCCAGTAGCGGTATATCTTCACGACGTTCTGTCAGTGAGGGAAGTTCCAGGGTGACCACATTCAGGCGGTAGTAAAGGTCCTCTCTAAATTCATTGTTTTGCTGCGCCTGTTCCAGATCCTGGTGTGTTGCAGAGATGATGCGAACGTCGATGGCGACTGCCTCGGTTGAGCCTACCGGCCGGATGGTGCGTTCCTGCAAGGCGCGCAGCAGTTTGACCTGGAAGCCGGGTGGCATGTCACCAATTTCATCCAGAAACAGAGTGCCACCCTCTGCGGCCCGGAACATGCCTTCATGATCACGGGTTGCTCCGGTAAAAGATCCCCTGGTGTGACCAAATAATTCGGATTCAAACAGTGACTCCGGAATGGCACTGCAATTAAGGCCGAGAAAAGGCTTGCTTGAGCGCGGACTGGAACGGTGGATGGCGCGTGCCAGCAGTTCCTTGCCGGTGCCGCTTTGTCCGAGAATAAGGACGCTGGTATCACTGTCTGCAACCAGTCGCGCCTGGGTAAGCAGGCTTTCCATCAGCGGGCTGCGAGTGATGATTTCATTGCGCCAGTCGGCGGCCGTTTCATCAGGCTGAGTGGAAGGCGCATCACCGGTAATTTTAAGGGCTCTTGCCACGTGCTCCAGCAGGGTTTTGCTGTCGAATGGCTTGGTTAAATAACTGTAGACGCCACGACTGGTGGCTTCTACAGCTTCAGGTATGGTGCCGTGTGCAGTCAGGATCATGACAGGTAAAGAGGGGTTGCGGCTATGCACCTGGTTGAACAGCGTCAGTCCGTCCATGCCGTCCATTTGCAAGTCTGTAATGATGAGGTTCGGGTGAAACAAGGGTAGCTGGGCCAATGCCTGCTCACCGCTCTCAACAGCTGAAACCTCGTAACCGGCTGTTGACAGGCGCAGCGACAGCAGGCGTAACAGGCTGTGGTCATCATCAACCAGCAGCACACGGTACTTATTGGTCGACATTGCCGGTCTCCGGCTGGTTCTCGCGCTGCTGAATGTTTTGTTCGATGTTGGTCAGGGCCTGTTGCTGTTCCTCCAGTTCCTTTATCTGCCTGTTTTTCTTTCGGGTCAGCGCCTTGAGGTCGTTGATGGTGGCCTCGGCCTGCAGCTGTTCGTCAATAAATTGCAGCAGCAGCTTGATAAACTCCTGGTCACTGTGGTTATCCGGCTCAGGATCAATGCCATTCAGTATTTCCCGGGCACGCTCCTGGTTACGGATTGATTCATGCCCGGTGGCAAGCAACAGGGCCAGCTTGATGCTGTTGTTAGTGTCGGCATTCTTGATGTAGTCCTGTTCCCACAGTTCATACGCCACCAGTCGTTGTTCCGGAGTCATTGTTCGTATTTCATGCATCTGTTCCAGCCAGTAGTCAGCACCGTAGCCCTTTGATGTAACCGGGGCGAATCCGGTCGTGCTGTAATACTGGAATTCACTGCAGGCCGTCAGCAGGAAAAATGCCGCTGCAATGAGAGGGATTGATTTTATTCTGTTCAAGAATTGTGCTCCAGTGGTAAAGCTACCAGCAGGCGTGCGCCTACCTTGGCCGAGTTTACCACGGTAATATTACCGCCATGCGCGCGCGCGTACTCTCTGGCGATAGACAGACCCAGGCCGGTACCCCGCACATGTCCCTTGCTGGCAGACTTGCCCTGGAAGAAGGCCTCGAAAACGCGCTCATGTTCTGTCGGGGGGATGCCGGGACCGTTATCTGCAACCTCAATAATTGCCTGTGAATCACGGCTTGACAGCAGCACCCACAGCGGGCTGCCATCCGGCGAATACTTGATGGCGTTGGAAATGAGGTTATCCACAAGAATGCGCAGCTTTTCTGCGTCGCCGTTGATATTGACGGGTTGCAGGGTAGTCCGTAATTCAAGCTGGCGTGATAACAGTGTTACCTTGTGGTCAGCCAGTACGTTTTCGATAATTGTTTTTAATTCCACCTGGCCGTAAGACAGTTGTGAAGCACGGGCGCGCAGGATACTGAAATTCAGCAGGTCTTCAATTAATTTCTGCAATTGCAGACTGTTGTCGCGCAGGATATCGACAATTTCCTGTTGCGAATTATTCAGTTCGCCAATCACTTGCTCGTTCATCAGTTCTGCGCCTTCCCTTATATTGGAAAGTGGTGTTTTCAGTTCGTGAGAGATGTGTTGCAGGAAACGGGTTTTTTCCTG
Organism: Gammaproteobacteria bacterium; assembly: GCA_030632175.1. Lineage (GTDB taxonomy): Bacteria > Pseudomonadota > Gammaproteobacteria > UBA9214 > UBA9214 > UBA9214. The sequence goes on along the minus strand of DAOVVG010000101.1, from coordinate 5,493 downwards.
CTCAAGTTCAAGCAAGCGTTTACGCAGCCAGTTAAGACGATCGCCCAGCTGTTCCAGATCCCGGGGCCCGGTGACAATGGCTGGTTCGTTGAACTTGCCATCGCCGAGCAGACGAATCGCCTGATCGACCTGCTTGATGGGCCGGGTGATCAAAACGACAAACAGACCCGTTAACAACAGTGCCGCCGGCACCAGGGCAAGGGCCTGAAACACGAGGGTCTGCTGCACTTTTCCAGCCTTGCCTTGTATCTGCTCGACACCCCGGCTAATGAAATCCTGATTGTCTCTCAGTATCTGCTCTGTCGCCTGCGCCAGCTTGCTGAACAGAGGCAGGGCGGCTGTTATTTCAGGAGCATCATGGGGGAATTCACTGAGGGTGATATATATCTCGTTTTCATCAAGCCGCAGTTTAGCAAGGCGCATGCCCTGGCTGTCCGGCAAACCCAGCATATCCAGAGAGTCGGCTATCTCGACAAACCGGGTATGATTTTCCGCATAGACATTAAAGAGCACCTTGTCACCCAGCACCTGGTATTGGCGGGCGTTGCGTTCCATGGCGGTGACGGCTTCAATCAAAACCTGGCTGGACTGGGTAATGAATACCCCCTGTAGCAGGTTCTGCTGGCTCTGGTTAACCAGTCGGTCAACCGAGATGGTGGCAAATACCAGCCCGATGATCAGTGGCAGGGCGACCAGAAAGAAGCCGAGCAGGATCAGGTGCAGAATGGACTTTGGTCGATAGAATTTCATTGGGTTACAGAGTTTGTAAAGGTAGCTTCGGATTCAACCACGCAGGGCTGGTCAAGCCTGCCCGGCAAAAAATCTAAATATTCGCTGATTCTGGCCGATCTGAGAGTATCGTATATTATCAACAAAAAAGGCTTAGTATTTGTTAATTATGCTGATTTTGTGTGACATCTGGTATCGATAGCCCTATAATTTGGCGTCTGATATTTGACGATATAGTTTAGCTTAGATATCAAAGAGATGCGGAGTTGTCCAGAAATCATTATCCATGTAGGGGTTAAACCATGAAGGCTATCAAATCTTCCGTATGTATTATCTGGCTTGGCGTATTCATGCTGGTGTTAACCGGATGTGCGACAAGCAAGTATCCACCACTTGAGGGAGGACCGGCTCCTGTCCAGGTCACGCCTGACTACATTATTGGTGCGGGTGACAATGCAGAAATATTTGTATGGCGCAACCCCGAGCTGTCCAGCGATGTCACTGTACGCCCGGATGGTAAAATTACCACCCCGCTGGTAGAGGATGTACCTGCCAGTGGCAAGACACCGACCCAGCTGGCAAGAGACATGGAAAAGGAACTTTCAGTCTATGTAAAGAATCCGGTGGTCACGGTGATGGTTAACGGTTTCATCGGTCCCTATGACAAGCAGATTCGTGTTGTCGGGCAGGCTGCCAACCCGCAGGCTCTTCCTTATCGTGACCAGATGAGCTTGCTTGATCTGATAATTGCTGTTGGTGGGCTGACGGAATTTGCTGACGGTAACAAGTCTATTGTTGTACGGGTTATAGACGGTGAGTGGCAGCAATTCGGTGTACGAATTGACGATCTGATCAACGGGGCGGATATCAGTGCCAATACCTATATATTGCCTGGCGACATCCTTATCATTCCCGAGTCATGGTTCTAGGGGGGCGCTGTTTAGTCGCTTTCACTGGACCAAACATCGGCTGAATTACAAAAGAGATGCAGCAGGAGGCAATAGTTTCCCGCATGGTCTGGTTTTAAAAACTTTTGGCGGGTATAGGGATATTCAGGTATGCGCGAACTATATGAACTATTTCTGGCTTACGTAAAAGGCATCTGGCGTTATCGCTGGGTCATGATGCTGGTTGCGTGGCTTGTGAGTATTGTGGGCTGGGGTGTCGTTTATCAGCTCCCTGACAAGTATGAGTCATCAGCGCGTGTCCATGTAGATACCCAGTCAATGCTCGAGCCATTGCTGAAGGGGTTGACTATTACTACGAATGTCGGACAAAGGGTGAACATGGTGACACGTACCCTGCTCAGCAGGCCCAACATGGAAAAGTTGGCACGTATGACAGACCTCGATCTGCTAGCCTTGACGCCGGCCGATACGGAACACTTGCTGGATGAACTGACCGGCGATATAAGAATATCAAGCGGCCGTGAAGAGGATCTGTATACCATCGCGTATTCCAATAGTGACCGGCAGCTGGCCAAACGGGTAGTGCAATCCTTGTTAACAATATTCGTTGAAAGTACGCTCGGTGAAAGCCGGGAAGAAACAAACTCTGCCCAGGCATTCGTGGAGGAGCAGATCAAGGCATATGAGGTCAAGCTGGAAGCGGCCGAACTAAGGCTTGCCGAGTTCAAGCGGAAATATATGGGCATGATGCCTGGATCAGCGCAGGATTACTATGGTCAGTTGCAGACTGCGAATTCTGAGTTACAGCAGGCGAGGCTGTCTTTGCAGGAGGCAGAAAACAAGGTTGAGCAGTTTGAATTACAGCTGGAAGATGACGAGGACTTGTATCTTCTTACCAGCGAGTTGCAGCCTGCAACAGGGTCAGCTCTTGATGTTCGTATTCAGGAGCTCCATGAGCGAATGGATGAATTGTTGCTCAAGTACACTGAAAAACATCCGGATGTTATCGAGATAGTGCGGTTGATTGCAGACCTGGAACAAAAACGCGATGAAGAACATGTGTTGATGGATGAAATGGATATTGGCCCTGAAGGTAATCCTGCCTATCAACAGCTGAAAGTGCAGCTGACACAGGCTGAGGCAGAGGTTGCATCAATGCATGTGCGAGCGGAGGAGTACGAACGACGTGTCGTTGCGTTTCAGGAAAAAGTTGACATGATTCCAAAGATCGAGGCAGAGCTCAAGCAACTGGATCGTGATTACAATGTCCACAAGAAGAATTACGAGGCATTACTCTCACGTCGCGAATCTGCAAACATGGCAGAACAGGCTGAGATCAGTGGCGACCAGTTAAAGTTCAGAGTTGTTGACCCGCCACGGGTACCACTTGAGCCCACATCACCAGACAGGCCGTTGTTGATGACGGGGGTTCTGATCGCAAGCATTATTATTGGTGCCATGCTGGCTCTGTTACTGTTTTTGCTCAGACCCACCTTTGATACCCCACGTAAAATTATGGAGGTGCTGGGTAGGCCGGTGTTGGGTGGGGTGTCGATGATTCATAACCAGGAATGGAGTACCAGGCACAGGCATGCTCTGGTTGCCTTTAGCCTGGCAGGCATAGGATTACTGGCGTTGTATGGTGGTGTGTTAACCGTCAGTGGCATGGACGTGAATCTTGCTGAAATAAAGGCAGCTGTAGCGGGGCGTGGCTAATGAGTATCTTTGAGAAAGCTTTTGAGAAATCAGGGAAAGATGCTGGTGAGGAACAGGCTGACCCGCTGTTTAATTCTGCTGATGGTCTCCTGAATATACCCGAGTCCCTTGATGAGGATGGCACCGGACCAAGCCTCGATGATGAGCTGGAACCCGGAATGTTGGGTGAAGATCACCCGCAAGTTGTTGGCTCCGGGAACGAGGTAAAGCTTGACCTGGACCGATTGAGAGAAGCCGGGCTGGTCGATCCGAGATCAAACAAAACCAATCGTACGACTGAAGAGTTCAGGCGTATTAAACGTCCGTTGCTTTTGCATGCAAGGGGCGAGGGTGCAACCATGGTCACCAATGCAAATATGATCATGGTGACCAGTGCTCTGCCCGGAGAAGGAAAGACATTTACATCAATCAACCTGGCCATGAGTATCGCCATGGAGATGGACAAGACAGTGTTGCTCATCGATGCTGATGTTGCCAAACCTGATATAGCAGCGAGACTTGGAATCGAGGTCGAGAAGGGGCTGATCGATGTATTGCTGGACGATGGCCTTACCTTGCCGGATGTATTATTGAGAACAGATATCCCCAAGCTGACATTACTGCCATCTGGCGGCAGGCATGTTCATTCGACAGAATTACTTGCCAGTGAGCGCATGCGTCAACTTGTCCTGGAGCTGTCCACCCGTTATGCAGACAGGATTGTGATTTTTGATTCGCCACCGTTGCTATTGACAAATGAGGCACGGGTGCTTGCCAGTTTGATGGGACAGATTGTCCTGGTAACAGAAGAGTCCGGGACGCCACAGCATGTAGTAAAGGAGGCTGTTGATTTACTGGATAAAAACGAAATCGTGGGGATTGTCATGAATAAGGGAGCAAGAAAGGCTAGTCAAGAGGGTTACGGGGGTTATGGGTATTACTCCTATGGAGGGATATGACCGCACCCCGTAATTTGACTGATATCATGATCTATTCCCGATATTCCTGCAGGCTCTGGATAACCCTGTGTACTCTCTTGTTGTGTGCAACGCTTGTGGAAGCGGGAGACTGGGATATCACGCCCAGGATTCTGGTGTCTGAAGTATTCAGCGACAACGTAAACCTTGATGACGAGGATAAAGAATACGATATGATGACCGAGGTTACCCCGGGGATCAGTATTCATGGTGAGGGTGCCCGGATCAGGGCAGACCTGGACTACCAGATGCAGAATACGTTTTTTCTGAGGGAGAGTGATGGCAACGGCACATTCCATCAGTTAAACGCAAACGGGACTGCCGAACTGACAAGAAACTTCTTTTTTGTTGACGGGGAAAGCACAGTGGGTCAGGCGGTAATTGATGCCAATGACACTACTTCGACAGGGAACCTTAATAATGGAGGAAATCGCACAGACTTTTATACCTACCGTCTGAGCCCCTATATATTGCCCCATTTTGGGAATATCGCAAATGGAGATCTTCGCTATACCTATAGCAGTGTGAATTACGATGAGGGCGCTTCTGATTCCGAGCAATACCGGATCGATGCAGGCCTGGTCAGCGGCCGTTTCTGGGGGCCACTTTCCTGGTCCGGCGAATACCACAATGACGAATTGCGGCGGGATTCGACTTCAGATACCAAATTTGAAGGTGCCAGCGGGAATGCCCGTTACCTGATTAACAATCATTTTAGTCTGGTCGCACAGGGTGGTTATGAACATAATGAGTTCGAGAGCAGCAGTCAGGATAACGATAACGAAAACGGTACTTACTGGGCGGTGGGTGTTTTATGGCAACCTAGCCGTTTTTACTCACTTGAGGCGCTTACTGGTAACAATCTGACAACGGTCACTGCAAGTCTGTACCCAACCCAGCGGACATCGCTGGTTGTTAATTATAGCGACATGGAGGTTGGCAGAAGCCCGGGTGAAGTATGGACAGGGAGTTTTCGGCATTACACACGCCATACCAACTGGGACGCAAGCTATACCGAGGAAACTACGACAACACAGGAGCTGCTGCTGGAGGAAGGCGGGGTTGCGATTCTTGGTATCGATCCTATTACCGGCGTGGTTAATGACAATCCACAGCCGGGTGACCTGATCGTCCAGGTGCCATTTGGTCCGGTGACATCCCTTACTGATGAGGTTGTTGAACGT
>DAOVVG010000144.1 GCA_030632175.1 Gammaproteobacteria bacterium | reverse complement strand
CATACTTTATTAACCCCAGGATTTGAACCAGGGACACGCGGATTTTCAGTCCGCTGCTCTACTGACTAAGCTATCCTGGACTATCCTCCAGGCAGGCTTGTCGAGTGGTTTTAAGTTGTATTGTAAGTCCCACATATCCACTGGACATCTGGACATTTTGAGAACCATTCACAAGTTTTAATGTATAGCAGAAATCGCAAGTCGGCTATTTAAAAATACTGCATTTTTATTAATCTTTTGGAAATGTAGTTAAGTTTTTTCATAGAAAAAATTCTTTCCCTTTTGTCTTTGTTTAAAAGAGTGCAGAGAAAAGATTTCAACCAGGGCTTTTCAGTTGAATGCCGCGTCGTTGAAGTAGGCTGCCCTCGGCAAGATAGAGGCTTACAAGGGCAACACGGTAGGCTACTATGGACTCGATTTCGGCAAGTTGGCTAACAAGTAAATCTCGTTGAGCCTGGGCCACCAGGAGCGAGGTGCTTGCACCGATGGAAAACCGCTCCTGTTCAGCCTGCAGAGTTTGTTCCTGCAGAATGCGGGTAACACCACTGGCTTCGATCTGCTGACGTGCCCGTTCGATTTCGTTTAAGGCCAAGCGGACATCTAGCTGTACGAGGTTGCGCAGGTTCTGTACGGCAATTTCAGCCTGCTCCCGGGATGCCCTGGCCGCAAGATCCCTGGCCTCGGCTTCCCGGTTCCCCAGATAGCTGCTGAAGCGGATTCCGGCAACTAGTTCGTAATTATCCCCATCCAGGTTTTTGAAAGCATCACTGAAGGATTCGGCATAACCGGTCTTGCCTAGATCTATAAAAAGATCAAGCTTTGGCAGTAACCCGTTGTGGGTTCTTATAATTTCCAGGCGCTGCTGGTCGTTCCGCAGCTTTGCTTCGTTAAGATCGGGCCGCATGCGGTCAGCCAGTTTGAGACGATCATCAAGGTCGGTTATCTGGGTCGAGGATGTACGCGGTTGGCTTACGGGTTCAACAGTGAGACGGAACTGGTCTTCACTGGTGGCATATAACAGGCGGAGCAGGCGCAGGCGGCGCTCCTCGTGGATGCTGCGGGACTCGATTAGGGCCTGCTCCCGCCGGGCCACTTCGGCTCTGGCTGCGGCTGCTGCATTGCGCGACAGCACACCCACCTCGATACGTTTTTCCACCTCGTCAAGCTGCTGACGGGCGATGTCCTGCGAACTTTCAAAAATTGCAATCCCTTCACCGGCCAGGACATAACGCCAATAGGCAATCTCCACCCCTGCCACCAGCGCCTCCACAAAACCCCGCAGTTCGTACAGGGATGCCCGGGTCTCAAGCTGCGCCTGGCGGATGTCCACCAGGTTCACAGCAGGCCCCATACCTTCGAGAAGTGACTGGGTTATGCTCAAGCCAAGCCGGAACTCCTGCTGTTCGGGAGTACGGTTCGATGTTGAACGCACATATCCGACAGAAGCCTCGAGATCGGTCCCGAGCGGCAGTCTCTGGCGCAAACCCGCCTCGGCATCAATATCCTCGCCTTCAACGCTGAATCGCTCTCCCGTGGAGCGGGACGTTTCACTGGCAGTTTCTTCACCATAGGCAAGGTTGGTGAATAACTCTGGATCATAAGCACCCCGTTCGATCTGTTCAAAGGTGCCGGTAATCACTGGTCCATACTTCTGAACACGAAGCTCGCGGTTTCTCTGCAGGGCAAGCAGCACGGCCTGTTCGAGCGATAATGCCACTTTTCCCTGTAAAGCTTCAGGAAGGGACGGGTATTCCTGCAATTCAGTTGCCGGGAGCAGGGTACGGTCGACCGCGGAAATGTCCTCCGGTTTAGGGTTATCAGCGTAAATCGCTTCGAGATCGTAGCCATAATCCGGGGTTTTACAGCCAAACAAAAGAAGAATGACGGCCATAACAACCGTTGGTTTGATGAACTGTAAATGGTTTCTGAAAATAAACCTCATGCGGATTTCTCCCTGTCAGGATGAACAAGTGAGAACACCACAGGTATCAGTACAAGGGTAATGAGGGTTGAGGCAGTGAGGCCACCCACTACGGCACGGGCCAATGGTGCCTGCGCGTCGGCCCCTTCACCAATTCCAAAAGCAAGGGGGATGAGTGCCAGGACGGTTGTCAGGGTGGTCATGAGAATCGGCCGCAGACGCCGGCGGCCGGCTTCTGCAACTGCTTCCATAACAGAAATGCCCTCCCGTTTCAGACGCCCAGCCTGATCCACAAGCAGAATGGCGTTATTCACAACAATACCGCCCAGCATGATACAGCCTATAAATGACTGCAGGTTCAAGGTTGTCCGGGTCAGGTAAAGGGTGGTGAGCACACCTATTGCGGCCAGAGGAACGCTGATCATCACGATAAGCGGATCACGGAACGATTCATACTGGCAGGCCAGCACCATGAATACCAGGACCAGGGCCAGGAGCAGGGAGACGGTAAGTTCCCGCGAGGCCTTTTGCTGCTCTTCGATGTTACCGGCAACCAGCAGTTGATAACCCTCCGGGGTAACCACACCGGCAAGCGCGGTTTCAACATCCCTGGCGACCGAACCCAGGTCACGGTTGGCCACATTTGCCTTAATAGTTACGACACGTTGCTGGTCCTTACGTTCTATCAGGGCCGGTCCGCGGCTGGGGACAGTATGGACCAGGTTGCGCAGGGCTACCTGCTTATCATCGGGTGTGGTAAGGACCAGATCCAGTATCTCATCCATGGATTGCTTCTCAGCGTCCTTCAATTGCACAAAGATACGGTATGACTGCCCCTCGGAGCGGAATTCACCGGCCTTGGATCCGGCCAGGGCAGTTTCCAGGGTCTCGGTGACATCCCGGGGGGTCAATCCCAGGTCTGCCACCTTATCCCGGTCAACAATGATATCCTGTTGCGGAACGCCGGCCTTGCGGCTGATCTCAATATCGGTGATGCCCTCAATGCCTTCAATTGCATTACTTGCCTGCTCGGCCAGCTGTTCCAGGGCCAGCAAGTCAAACCCCCGCACTTCCATGGTCAAGCCTTCATCGCCTCCAAGTATGCGTTCCAGCAGGAACTGGCCCTGCGGGGCACGAGTACGTATTTTCATTCCCGGTATGTTGCCCTCAAGCAGGCGTCGAAGATCATTGGCAATCTCTACGTTGCTCCGCTGACGTTCGCTGACCGGACTGAGTGCAAGCCTGATTTCACCGCTGGATTCGGCGTTGCGCCCCCCAGCAGTCACGCTGGTGACTGATGAAATGGTTTCCGGGACTGCCGGAAATACTATTTCTTCCATGATCCGGGTTTGACGATCCACCAGGTCGAGACGGGTACTGATCTCCATTTCACCCTTGATGCGGACTTCTCCTTCGTCGCTGGGCGGCAGAAATTCGGTACCGATCAGGGGCAAGAGTATCAGGCTGGCAGCCAGCAGGCCGGTGGAAATGAATATTACCTGCCAACGATGGCGCAAAGAGGCCTGCAGAAGATTCCTGTAACCTGTATCAAGCGCCTGAAACCAGGCGTCGGCACGTGCGGCCAGGCTGTTCAGCCAGGGCGGCCGGCCAGTTTCCCTTTGGGCGGCCGCACCCAACAGTTTTGAAGCAAGCATTGGAACCAGGCTGAGTGACATGAGCAGCGAGCAGGTCAGGGAAAACATCACGGTGAACCCCAGTTCCCTGAATAAAAGTCCGGACACACCGCGTACAAAAACCAGGGGCAGAAATATCACCAGGGTGGTCAAGGTGCTGGCCAGAATTGCAGGACCTACTTCTTCGGCGCCCCTGATTGAAGCAGTTACAGGGTCTTCACCATTTTCATGGCGGCGGCGGAAAATATTTTCCAGGACAACCACCGAACTGTCGACCATCATCCCGACACCCAGTGCCAGTCCGCCCAGGGTCATCAAGTTGATGGTGAAGCCGCCGAAAAAAATCATGGCAAAGGTGGCAATAATTGAAATGGGAATGGCCAGGGTAATGATCAGGGTGCTGCGGATATTTCGCAAAAAGAAGAGGAGCACCAGAGCTGCCAGCCCGCCTCCGTAGGCTACCGAATTAGCCACGTTACGAATGGAGCGTTCAATAAAGTTTCCCTGGTTGATGACCGGTACAACGTGCAGCTGGGGAAAGTCACGGTTGATTGATTCAATTTCAGCCAGGACCCCGCTGGCCACATCAACGGTGTTGGCACTCGGCTGTTTACGAATGGCTATGCGCAGTCCTGGGTTGCCGTTTAGGCGGATAATGCGGTTGCGCTTTTCATAGGTGTCTCGGATATCGGCAATCTGGCCCAGGGTAATGAGGCCCTCTTGACGTTTAGTAACCACTGTATCACGTATCTGTTCAAGGTTGAGAAACTCGGCCGGCGCCCGCAGGGTCACCTCATATTTCCCCTGGTCGATCTTGCCGGTCGGTAGATCAAGGTTTGCATTGTGCAAGGCCGTTAGAATATCTTTTAATGGTATTCCCAGTGCCTTTACCCTCTCAGGATGAAGCTCGATGCGCACCTCACGGTTGTAGGCTCCCCAGGTATCAACTTGCGCCACCCCGGGGATCCGGGCTAAGCGGAAGCGCAGCTGGTCTTCTATGATCCTGGTAAGTTCCACCGGGTCCATCGGGCTTGAAATACCCATAATAACCACCGGAAAACTTGCTACATCGAACTTGCTCACCCGCGGCCGCAGTATATCATCCGGCAGTTCGTTGATCTCATCTTCTAGCTGGGCCTGCACATCAATGGCTGCCGTATCTATGTCGGTGCCCCAGTTAAAGGTGACCCGTACCTGGCTTCTACCTTCCGAGGATTCCGAGGTAAGCTCCTCCACGCCTGGGACAGTGGCAACGATCTCCTCAATGATCTGCGTGACTAGCCGTTCCATGACAACCGGGCTGGCACCTTCATACCCGGTCCTGACTGACAGGGTAGGCAGTTCAATGTTTGGTAAAAGATCTATCTGCAGACGGCTGAAGGAAATCAGGCCCAATATGATCACTATGAGCGTCACCATTGAGGTGAATACTGGGCGTCTTACACTGAAGGCAGGTAGTTTCACAGGGATTATCGAACTCCGTCAGAATGGGGAGATGCATCCTTAATGCGGACTATGGAACCGTCTTTAATGAGTTGCTGCCCCAGGGTCACAACCTCTCCTGAAATATCAGTCCCGATGAGCTGTACCTGGTTGCCGTCCATGAGGCCAGGCTCGACTGGTACCCATAGCACCGAGGTGTTATCCTTAGAAACCAGGAAGACGCCGGTCTGGTTATTGCGACGGGTAATCGCCATCCCAGGAGCACTGACAGCATCCTCAACCCGGTCGAGTTCCAGGGTGCAGCGGCTGAACATGCCCGGTTTAAGAAGATGGTCAGGATTTGGCACCTGCAGTTCGATCCTGGCCTGGCGGGTAGTTTCGCTGAAAATGGGGGCAATACGAGACACCGTACCGGTGAATTTACGGCCGGGGAATGCATCGGTTTGCAGATTTGCAGTCATGCCGATGTCTATCCGGGGATAGTCCTTTTCGGTTACCTTGATCACGGCTATGACTGGGTTCAGCTCGACGATGGAGAATAACGGTGTATTGGCTGCCACGGTGTCGCCTTCATCCGCATAGCGCTCGGCCACAGTCCGCTCGGCATCCCCCTGTTCCCAGTTAGCCTGGATGCTGGTGTATCCTAGACGGATCCTGGTAGTGGCCAGAGCGGCATCTTCACGCTTGAGACGGGCTTCCGTCACCTTAACCGCGGCCTGGCTTGCTAGGTATTCAGCCCGGGCACTGTCCAGCACGCTGTCTGAAGCAATGCCCTGCTTGTGAAGGGTCTTGGTGCGGTCCAGTTGCCGCTGGGCAATTTCTATGCGGCTGTCTGCCTCGATGCGGTTGGCTTCTGCCACTGCAAGGCTAGCTTCTGCTTCGGCCACGGACTGTTTGAATTCATCATCCTCCAGTTGGGCCACATGCTGCCCGCGGCTAACCGTATCTGACACATTGACAAGCAGCCTTTGAATACGGCCGCTGACCTTTGGTGCCACTGTGAACTGGGCCAAGGGCTCAATAGTGCCGCTGAAGGTGCGATGCAGATAAAGTGTTTGCCGCTCCAGGGACGCAACTTCTACTGGAATGGGAAGTTTGTCCTTTTTCTTTGCAGTACCACCTTTATTACCTTGCAAAAAACGTATGGATAATAGGCTTACAGCGGCCAGAATGAGAAGAATACCTGCAATCCAAGCCAATTTGCTCTTGCTCTCAAACATAAAATTTCCTTTTGGGGCTGCAGGTGTAGATTGTTCCGGATGGGCAATTGTCAGGTTATATCCATATAGTTTAATTAAATATTATAATTTATGTTTTTGGACTAAACAAGAGCTTAGACTAAAAAACGACAGTATGGATCAGCTAGTGATTTTGATAAAATCAACATTACTTGCCATAATGCTGACTTTTCACTCTCGTGGAAAGAGTTAAGATAGCCACTGGACATGACAACCCTTTAAGAAGCATTTTACGGTTCACAGCTGACATGGCAGACGCCGGTTGGAGTTTCCTTGGCATAGGGAAAGTACTT
>DAOVVG010000053.1 GCA_030632175.1 Gammaproteobacteria bacterium | reverse complement strand
GATTTCGGTATCCTGGTGTTGCACACCATTTTAACGGCCAGCTTTCTGGCCTTGCCGCTGGTGCTGCGAGACGAGGCCGGGATCGCTTCCAGCAATCACTGGAAGGTGTATCTGCCGGTGCTGGTCTTCTCTGTGCTGGCCATGCTGCCGCTGATTATTCAGGCCGAGCGCAAGGGCCATACCAAGCCGGTATTCCTGTTTGCCATTGCACTGCTGATTCTGGCGGAGCTGGGTCTGTACCTGTTACCCGTCACCGTGGTAACTGTTGTGGTGTTGCTGGTGGTGCTGTTCACGGCGTTCAATCTGCTGGAGGCCATGTTGCCCTCGCTGGTTTCTCGCGTGGCACCGGTGGATTGCCGCGGTACGGCCATGGGCTTTTATTCCAGCTCACAATTCCTGGGTACCTTCCTGGGCGGGATGCTGGGCGGGTTATTGCAGGGAATATATGGCTTGCATGTGATTTTCCTGTTTGCTGCGCTGGCTGCGCTGGTCTGGTGGTTGCTGGCGGCTGCCATGACAGCACCGGCCAAGCTCAGTAGCTATCTATATAAGATAGCGGCATCTTCAGATTCCGCGCAATTGACCCGGCAACTGGCCGGGCTCGCGGGGGTGGCCGAGGTCGTGGTGGTGGCCGAGGAGGGCGTGGCCTACTTAAAGGTGGATAAACAGGCGTTTGATGAGTCGCAGCTGCCTTGAATCGTGCTTGCACGGCGCTCCTGCACCGTCATAAGCATTTGCAGGAGCGGACCGTGTCCGCGATTGCGGCGTATAAAAAACCATCGCGGACACGGTCCGCTGCTACGGTAATACCGTACTAATGAGCGGGTAGCTGTCAGTGAAATTCCATAGCACCGCGGCATGCCTTGGCATAAAATAGGCAGCGAATAACAACACCACAGCGCGGTGACGCCACACAGAGAACAGGAGAGCACCATGGCACGAGGAGTCAACAAGGTTATATTGGTCGGGAACCTGGGCAAGGACCCGGAAGTGCGTTATATGCCAAATGGCAATGCCGTGGCCAACATTACGCTGGCAACGTCGGAATCCTGGAAGGACAAACAGAGCGGTGAACAGCAGGAAAAGACCGAATGGCATCGTGTGGTGATGTTCAGACGCCTGGGTGAAATCGCCGGTGAATACCTGAAGAAAGGTTCTCAGGTATATATAGAAGGCAAGCTGCAAACCCGCAAGTGGCAGGATAATTCCGGTAATGATCGCTATACCACCGAGATTGTCGCCAATGAAATGCAAATGCTCGGTAGTCGTGGCGGTGGTGGCAGTGCCGGTTTCTCGCAGGATTCAGCGCCGGCGCAGCAGTCTGCACCGGAGCCGGCAGCCGCCGGTGGTGAATTCGACGACGATATTCCGTTCTGACGGGTAACTATTCATGCGTACCATAAGGCCTGCATTAGCAGGCCTTTTTTGTGCGCAATGGATTTTTTGATGGGTAAAGAAGCAAAGCGACCGTACCCATCACGCAGTGCCTGGTAGTGTTTCCGTAGGATGGGTAAAGGAGCAACGCGACGTACCCGTCACGCAGTACCGGGTAGTGTTTTCGTAGGATGGGTAAAGGAGCAAAGCGACGTACCCGTCACGCAGTACCCGGGAGTGTTTCCGTAGGGATGGGTAAAGGAGCAACGCGACGATGGACAGCATGTCCGGGTGTCGCGGGCACAGGGAAGTGCAGCAGCAACCGTACCCATCAGGTGGGACTCATCCCTCCATATACACAAAAAATCAATTTCAAAACCCAACATATTGGGTTTCATATCCGGTTATAATGCCCACCGACGCGCCGGGAAGAGCGCTCATTTGGTCTCCAAAAGTACAAAAAAATCGCTGATGTTGCCAATTTACGCAAGGTAATTCCGGCAACCATTTGATTTCTAATTTATATGTTGGCAGGGGTGTTGCTCCAAAGGCGAAATCTGGGCTAAGTTACTGTCCAGATAACAATTTTCCCCTAAATCCGCTTGACGAATCTGGCCTATTTCCTTATAGTGTCAAAAAGTGGGACTCAGTGGTATTTCGTGGGTTCCGAGAGCGCATAAGGGGGGAGATTTTGTTCAGAGGTGGTAGCAGCATCAATCTGGATGCGAAAGGGCGCATGGCGCTCCCGACCCGCTACCGGACCGATCTCGTCGAGCGTTGTGAGGGTCGTGTGGTTTTGACGGTCCACGATGATCGCTGCCTGTTGTTGTATCCCCAGCCGGAGTGGGACGAGATCGAGCGCAAGCTTGTGCGCCTGCCCAATCAAGACAAACGCACCCGTACCTTGCAGCGCATGTTGTTGGGTCATGCAACCGAACTGGAAATGGATAAAAGCGGGCGGATTCTTATTCCGCCGCGGCTGCGTGTGTTTGCCAACCTGGAAAAGCGCGTTGTGCTGGCAGGTCTGGGAAACAAGTTTGAAGTCTGGAACGAAGAAGCCTGGGAGCAGCGTTGTGGCGACTGGGTGTCAGATGATGGTGGTGACGGCGACATGCCGGATTCGCTTGAAACACTGACGCTCTGATTCGTGACAGTAGAATATTCGCATCAGCCGGTACTTCTTGCAGAGGTGCTGACTGGACTTTCAATAAAACCGGATGGTGTTTACGTTGATGGAACCTTTGGTCGCGGAGGTCATGCAGGCGCAATTCTCGCGGTGCTTGGACCAGAGGGACGATTGCTGGCCATGGACAAGGACCCTGAGGCGATACGTTCGGCAGAACAGCAATTCGGTGCGGACCCGCGTTTCGAAATTGAACAGGGTGCCTTCACCATGCTGAGCAACATGATTGCACGGCGGCAGTTGCAGGGCAGGGTCAACGGCCTGCTGCTGGACCTGGGTGTTTCTTCCCCCCAGCTTGATGACGCTTCCCGTGGTTTCAGTTTTTCCGAAGACGGACCACTCGATATGCGTATGGATCCCTCTTCCGGTATCAGTGCTTCCCAGTGGCTGGAGACGGCTGCTGAAAGTGAGATCGGCCGCGTACTGAAGACCTATGGCGAAGAACGCTTCTCGCGTCGCATAGCACGCTCCATTGTTGAAACGCGTCATGAAAGTCCGTTGCGAACAACGCGACAACTTGCCGAACTGGTCGCGGCGGCAGTGCCGGTGCGTGAAAAGAACAAGCATCCGGCAACCAGAAGTTTCCAGGCAATCAGAATTTTCGTAAATAACGAACTGGATGAAATTACCTCTGTGCTTGATCAGGTGATCGAGGTGCTGGCGCCGCACGGACGTATGGCTGTCATCAGTTTTCATTCGCTGGAAGATCGCATTGTGAAGCGCTTTATTCGTGATGAGTATCGCGGTGAGCCGGCGCCGCCCGAGTTCCCGCTTGCCGGCATGGATTATGTGCCGCGCCTGAAGCCGGTGGGCAAGGCTATTCGTGCAAGCGATGCCGAGGTGGAGCGTAACCCGCGTGCACGCAGTGCTGTGTTGCGGGTGGCGGAGCGGCTGCAATGAATGCACGGCCGGTCAATCTGCTGGTGATGTTGCTGGTGGTCGTTGTTAGTGCTGTCGGTGTGGTCTATTCGAAACATACCGGACGCGAACTGTTTATCGAACTGCAGGCGCTGGCTAATGAGCGCGACAGCATGGATGTTGAATGGGGACAGCTGCAGCTGGAGCAGGGTACCCTGACAACGCAGGGAAAGGTTGAGCGTGCTGCACGCAATCAGCTCGGTATGGTCAACCTGGCAGCAGACAATATGGTGATTGTAAAACCATGAAGCTTGACAGCAGCAACGGAATCTACCGGGGTCGTCGTGTGTTTATCTATCTCTGCATGGGGCTTGCTGCGGTTACGCTGGTATGGCGGGCGGTTTGCCTGCAGGTGCTGGACAAGGAATTTTTGTTGTCGCAGGGAGAGGCGCGGCATCTGCGCGTGGTCAGCCTGCCGGCACACCGGGGTGTGATACAGGACCGTAACGGTGATCCGCTGGCTGTCAGTACGCAGGTCGAGTCGGTGTGGGTGAATCCGCAGGAGCTGGGTGGCGAGCAGCAGCGGATTCCCGAGCTGGCGAAGCTGCTGTCACTGGATAACGCAAAGGTGAAACGTTTGCTGGCGAGTCGTGCCGACCGCGAATTTGTTTACCTCAAACGTCATGTCAGCCCGGCGCTGGCAGAGCAGGTGTCGGCACTGAAGGTGCCGGGTGTTTATCTGCAGCGCGAGTACCGGCGTTATTACCCGGGTGGTGAAGTGGCGGCACACATTGTCGGTTTTACCAACATTGACGACGTCGGCCAGGAAGGGCTGGAGCTGGCTTATGAAGACTGGCTTGGCGGAGAGCCGGGCGCCAAGCGTGTCATCAAGGACGGCCGCCATCACATCATTGAGGATGTGGAAAGTATCAGCCGCCCGCATCCGGGCAAGGATCTCGCGCTCAGCATCGACAGGCGCATTCAGTATCTGGCCTATCGTGAACTCAAGGCCGTCATGAAAGAACATAATGCGCGCGCTGCTTCTGCGGTCGTGCTGGATGTGAAGAGTGGTGAAGTTCTCGCCATGGTGAACCAGCCGTCGTTCAATCCGAATAACCGGCAACAGTTGCGCAGCAGTCACATGCGCAACCGCGCAGCAACGGATGTCTTCGAGCCGGGTTCAACCATGAAGCCCTTTATCGTGGCAGCTGCGTTGCAGAGCGGACGTTTTCGTCCGGAAACACCGGTCAGTACTTCTCCCGGCTGGTTTCGCGTCGGCGTCAACACGGTGCGCGATGTACATGATTACGGCCAACTGGATGTTACTGGCGTGCTGCGCAAGTCCAGCAATGTCGGCATCACAAAAATAGCACTTACCCTGCCGGCGGAAGATATCTGGACCATGTTGAGCGATATCGGATTTGGTACACAGACCTACAGTGGATTTCCGGGTGAGGCCACCGGTCTGTTGAGTCATCACGGAGGCTGGAACCAGATTGAGACGGCAACGCTTGCCTATGGTTATGGCGTTTCCGTAACAGCGCTGCAACTGGCGCAGGCTTATGCAGTGCTGGCCACTGATGGCATCAAGCGTTCGGTGACCTTCCTGAGCGAGGGTGATGTATCTGAAGAGCGCCGGGTCATGCCGGCAGATATTGCGCGCCAGGTGCGCGCCATGCTCGAGGAGGCTGCAGGACCTGACGGTACCGCACCGCAGGCACGCATTGCCGGTTATCGAGTTGCCGGCAAAACCGGCACGGTAAAGAAATCAGCGCCCGGCGGTTATTCAAGCAACAAGTACCTGGCGGTGTTCGCCGGTATGGTGCCGGCCAGTGATCCGCGGTTTGCAATGGTGGTCATGGTTGATGAGCCGCGCAATGGCAAGTACTACGGTGGCCAGATTGCGGCACCGGTGTTTTCCAGGGTCATGTCGGGTGCATTGCGCCTGATGGCTATTCCTCCTGACGACCTGCCCTTGTTGCAGACCCGGCGCGCTAACGGGGAGGAGCCTGCATGATGACCGCAGAGTTGCTGACGGCAGAACATACCCTCGCGCGGTTGCTGCAGGGGATCGAAGGTGTGAATGTAAGCCGTGACATCGCCGTCTCCGGGCTGGCGCTCGACAGTCGCAAGGTACAGGCGGGCGATTTGTTTATGGCGGTTTCCGGAGCGCAGGTGCACGGACTGCAGCATGCACGGCAGGCGATTGCGCTGGGTGCGGTTGCTGTCGCCTGGGAACCGGTCGATGATAATGCCAGTCTTGCGGAAACAGCGGCGCTGTTGCCGGTGCCGGTTGTTGCAGTACCTGATCTGGGTCACTCGGTTGGTCTGATCGCCGACCGCTTTTACGGCCATCCATCGCGCGGTCTGTTCATGATTGGCGTGACCGGCACAGACGGCAAAACTTCTTGCTGTCATTTTATTGCGCAGGCACTGAACAGCGATGACCGCCGCTGTGGTGTTGTCGGTACGCTGGGTTACGGATTGTACGGCGAGTTGTCTGCGGGAACCCATACAACACCGGATGCGTTGACCTTGCAGCAGGCCTTGTCATCCATGCAGCAAAAGGGTGCCCGCTGCGTGGTTTCAGAAGTTTCCTCACACGCGATGGATCAGGGACGTGTTCGTGGCGTGACTTTTGATCTGGCTGTGCTGACAAATCTGACTCGCGACCATCTGGATTACCACGGCAACGTTGAAGCGTATGCAGATGCCAAGCGCAAGCTGTTTCACAGTGAAGGGCTGCGTTACGCCGTTATTAATGCCGATGACAAGTTTGGCAGTGCCTTGCTGGATGCCATACCACCGGGTGTGGCGCCGGTCGCTTACCGGCTGGAGAACGAACCGTTTCGTACGCGCTTTCCGGCGCAATGGGTGATTGGGCGTAACTTGCACTTTGATGCCAGTGGGTTACGTATGGATGTACTGACGCCATGGGGTAGTGGCACGCTGCAATGTGCTTTGCTGGGACGTTTCAACGCCAGCAACCTGCTGGCCACACTGGCCAGCCTGTGTGTTTCCGGTCTGCCGTTCGAAGAGGCCATGCGACGTCTTGCCGCTACCCGTACCGTGCCGGGCCGCATGGAACGTTTTGATATGGGTGAGGGTCGTCCGCTGGTTGTGGTGGACTATGCCCATACTCCCGGTGCGCTCGAAGCTGCCTTGCAGTCGCTGCGTGCACACTGCAGTGGCAGGTTGTGGTGCGTGTTTGGTGCGGGCGGCGACCGTGATCACGGCAAGCGCCCGCTGATGGGTGCCGTTGCAGAACGTTTTGCGGACCAGGTGGTACTGACTGATGACAATCCGCGCACCGAAGATGCGCAAAAGATTATCGAGGACATTTGTTCCGGACTGAAACAACCCGGCAGAGTGCATATTGAACACGATCGTGGCGATGCAATTTCCTGCGCAGTGCAGCAGGCCGGTGCCAGTGACATCGTGCTGATTGCCGGCAAGGGCCATGAAACAGTGCAGCTGCTTGGTACCAAGGTGGTTCCGTTCAGCGACCGGGAACGTGTCATGGCTATTGCGCGGGAATGGTCAGGATGATGACTATGCAATTGTCAGAAGCCGCAAAGGTTCTTGCCGGTCACTACACGGGATCTGATATGCCGTTCAAGGGTGTCAGTACCGACACGCGCCAGCTGCAGCCCGGCGCACTGTTTTTTGCCTTGCAGGGCCCCAACTTCGATGGCCACGGCTTTATTGAGACTGCACGTGAGCAGGGTGCGGTGGCAGCGGCCGTTGCACATCCCTGTGAGTCTGAACTGCCGCAAATCGAGGTGGCAGATACACGCCTGGCGCTGGGTAGTTTGAGTGCGCACTGGCGGCAACAGTTTTCACTGCCGGTGGTTGCGATTACCGGCAGTAACGGCAAGACCACGGTACGTGCCATGACGGCGGCTGTGCTTTCGCATTGTGGCGATACCCTGGCAACGCAGGGAAATTTGAACAACGATATCGGGTTGCCGCTGACGCTGGCCCGCCTTGGTGCGAATGACCGCTTTGCGGTGCTTGAAATGGGTGCCAATCATCCGGGCGAAATTGATTACCTGGCCGGTATTGCGCAACCGACCATTGCTGTTGTCACCAATGCCGGATCAGCGCACCTTGAGGGCTTCGGTGATCTGGAAGGTGTTGCCAAAGCCAAGGGTGAGGTATTTGCGCGTCTTGGCAAGGACGGTGTGGCAATTATTAATGCTGATGACCCTTTTGCGCCGTTGTGGCGCAAGCTTGCGGCGCATTGCCGCGTGGTGGAATTTGGTTTGCAGGGTGCCGAAGTCACGGCGGACTGGCAGGGTGATGCAAGCGGCAGTGATGTGCGTCTGCACACGCCGGCTGGCAGCATTGAGTTTCGTCTGGCCCTGCCAGGTCGGCACAATGTTATGAATGCGCTGGCGGCCTGTGCTGCGGCACAGGCTGCAGGGGCTGATCCGGGCGCAGTGAAAGCCGGTCTGGAGTCACTGTCACCGGTTGCCGGTCGCTTCAATATTCATTCTCTGCCGGGCGACGTCACGCTCATTGATGACACCTATAACGCAAACCCCGAATCACTGCAGGTTGCACTGGATGTGCTGGTGCTGGCGGAGGGTGATTCGTGGCTGGTGCTCGGTGATATGGGCGAACTCGGTACCGGTGCTGCTGCATTGCACAGTGCCGCCGGTCGTCAGGCCCGGGAGGCCGGCGTCACCCGGCTGTATGGACTGGGTGAACTTGCGCAGGCAGCGGTCACCGCTTTTGATGGACCGGGTGGTGCGTACCGGACGATGGATGAACTGATAACAGTCTTGCGCAACGAGCTTGCCGGCCCGCTGCATATTCTGGTGAAAGGGTCGCGGCGCATGCGTATGGAACGTGTCGTTGCCGCCCTGGGTGCGAAACCGAAAGCAGGAGAAATGCACTGACATGTTGTTTTATTTGGCCGAATACCTGAGTCAGTACCACAGCGGATTTAACGTTTTCCAGTACCTGACGCTGCGGGCAATTCTCGGTGTGTTGACGGCATTGGTGATTTCCTTTGTGGTGGGTCCGGAGATGATACGCCGGCTGGGTCGCTACCAGATCGGGCAGCGGGTGCGTGATGACGGTCCGCAAACACACCTCGTGAAAGCGGGCACGCCAACCATGGGTGGCGCACTGATACTGGTCGCCGTTGTAGTTGCGACCTTGCTGTGGGCGGACCTGGGTAATCGTTATGTCTGGGTGATGCTGGTGACAACGACATTGTTCGGTGCCATTGGCTGGGTGGATGATTACAAGAAGCTGGTGCTGAAGAATTCACATGGTCTGTCGGCGCGCAGCAAGATCTTCTGGCAGTCCGTGGTTGCCCTCAGCGTGTCGATCTTTCTGTATCTCACTTCAACGACGCCTGCCGAGACTGCACTGATTGTGCCATTCTTCAAGGATATCGCGATCGATCTGGGCTGGATGTATGTGGTGCTGGTCTATTTTGTCATTGTCGGTTCCAGTAATGCCGTCAACCTGACGGACGGTCTTGACGGTCTGGCCATTCTGCCGACGGTGTTGATTGCCGGTGCCCTCGCCGTGTTTGCCTATACCACCGGTAACGTAAAGTTTTCCGTTTACCTGGGGATCCCTTATATCCGCGATGCCTCCGAGGTGGTTGTTTTTTGCGGCGCGCTGGTTGGAGCGGGTCTGGGTTTTCTCTGGTTTAACGCGTATCCCGCCATGGTCTTTATGGGAGATGTGGGTGCCCTGGCACTGGGCGCGGCACTGGGTATCGTCGCCGTGCTGGTACGACAGGAACTGGTGTTCATGGTGATGGGTGGTGTGTTTGTGATGGAGACCGTTTCGGTCATCCTGCAGGTGGCTTCGTACAAACTGACCGGGCGGCGCATTTTCCATATGGCGCCGTTGCATCATCATTTTGAACTGAAAGGGTGGCCGGAACCGCGCGTCATTGTGCGTTTCTGGATTATTACCGTGATTCTTGTGCTGGTTGGTCTGGCGACCCTGAAGATTCGCTAGTGCAAGACATGCAGCCAAATATAAACAGTGCAGTTGTTTTAACGAGCCTTGATTGATGGCGGTTCCGGCAATAGTCATGACAGAGATGTTTGACAAGGCGTGCAGAACGCTGGTGATTGGACTCGGTAAAACGGGTTTGTCCGTGGCGCGCTACCTGTCGCGCCAGGGTGTGCCCGTGGCGGTTGTCGACAGTCGTGAACAGCCGCCGGGACTGGAGCGTTCGCGCTCCGAGCTGCCGGATGATGTGGCGCTGTTCCTCGGCGGATTTCACAGGGACGCTTTTGAGCGCGCCGAACAGATTGTGATCAGCCCCGGTGTCTCAATGGAAGAACCGCAGATTGTGGCCGCTCTGGCAAGACAGGTGCCGGTCATTGGTGACATTGAACTGTTTGCACAGGCAGCCAGGGCGCCGGTGATTGCCGTTACCGGTTCCAATGGCAAGAGCACGGTCGTTACCCTGCTGAGTGCGATGGCGCGACGCGCGGGTGTCGAGGTGCGGACCGGTGGCAATATCGGTACTCCGGCACTGGATCTGATCACGGCGAACGAGCCGGACCTGTATGTGCTGGAATTGTCCAGTTTTCAGCTGGAGACCCTGCATTCGCTGCAGCCGCAGGCCTCGGTGGTATTGAATATCAGTGATGATCACCTCGACCGTTATCGTGACCTGCAGCATTATGCGGCCGCGAAACAGGCGGTCTATCAAAATGCCGGGCTGCAGGTGGTCAATCTTGATGATCCGGTTGCGGCCGCACTGGCTGACGGGCAGCGTCCGCTGGTTGGCTTTACCGAACAGGTGCCGGCTGCCGGGGAGTACGGACTGCTGCAGCATGCCGGCGAGAGCTGGCTGGCACGCGGGGACATACCGATCATGCCGGCGGCTGCAATACGCATGGTCGGACGCCACAACCGCCTGAATGCACTGGCTGCACTGGCACTGGGTGAGGCCGCCGGCCTGCCTTTGGCTGCCATGGTTGAGACGCTGGGCGAATTTCAGGGTCTGCCGCACCGCATGCAGTACGTTCACGAGCAGCATGGTGTGCGCTGGTTTAATGATTCAAAAGGCACCAACGTCGGCGCCACGCTGGCTGCTATTGACGGGGTGGATGGAAAGGTCGTGTTGATTGCCGGGGGTGATGGCAAGGGTGCAGATTTTTCACCACTTGCAGATGCAATGCAGCGCAAGGGACAGGGAGCGGTGTTGATTGGCAAGGATGCGGCTCTGCTCGAAACGGTACTGCAGGCAGTGGTACCGGTACGGCAGGCGAACGACATGACACAGGCCGTACAGATGGCGGCCGAAATGGCGCAGCCAGGTGATTGCGTGCTGTTGTCACCCGCCTGTGCCAGTACCGATATGTACCGGGATTTTGAAGCGCGTGGAGAAGTCTTCATGCAAGCTGTCAGGGAGTCAGTGCGCTAATGGCAACCGTTGCACAGCAGGCAAGACGGGTTGGTGCAGATGATGCTCGCATGCCACGGGTTGACTCCTGGCTGGTTACCAGCGTTATTGTGTTGACGACTCTGGGCCTGGTGATGGTGTCATCGGCATCCATTACCTTTGCCGATCGCGAAATTGGCCAGCCGTTTTACTATGCCTTCCGTCAGGCTGTTTACATTGGTGTCGGGGTGCTGGTCGGGGTGATGTTGTTCAGGATGCGACTGGTTGATCTGGAGCGCATGGGTATGGTGTTGTTGCTGTCTGCCATTGCCATGTTGCTGCTGGTGCTGGTACCCGGTGTCGGTGTCGAGGTGAATGGTGCCTCGCGCTGGATAAATGCCGGTTT
>DAOVVG010000300.1 GCA_030632175.1 Gammaproteobacteria bacterium | reverse complement strand
CGCGCTTTCTTTCTCTGATTATCACGGGTTTATTGCTGGCACCACTGGCAGGGCTGGCAAGCGCGCTGCTGTTTGGTCTGGTCACACCGGCCGAACTGCAAGCCGAGCGCACCATGGTCATACTGGGTACCTTTATCGGCCTCATGGCCTGCTGGGCCTATCTCCATTTCTCCCGATATTTCAGTCCCATATCGCAGGGGCACGCCCCGTTAACCGGCAACCTGCCCGACCAGCAACAGCGGCGACTGGCACGTTTCGGCCGCGACTACTGGTGTTTCTTCCTGCTGTACGCGCTGGCCATTCCGCCACTGTTTTTTCTGGCCATCGAAAAACCCGTTACCAGTGAAGCAGGAACGTTTCTGCAACTGATCCTGCTGCAACTGTCGGTAGTGGCCCTGGTAGGGCTGCCCGGCTATCAACTGGCACTGGACCAGATTGGCAAACTTGCCGGCCACCTGAGCCTGCAAACCATTCAGGTCAGCCTGAAATCCAAAATCATGCTGCTGGGCGGTTTCGTACCACTGCTCTCGTACACCATGTTGATGAATTATCACTGGCAACAAACCGGTAATCTGACTGCCGGCCACATGGCCGTCTGGCTGACGCTGGTGTGCATCACCGGCATCATTACCCTGTTTTCCGTGCGCAGCGTCGCCCAGGCGCTGGAGCCGATGCAGGACCTGATCAGACGCAGCGGGGCTTCACTGCACGCCGAGCTGGCACGACTGCAGCCACAGTCAACCGACGAAATCGGCTTAATGACACAAACGCTTAGCAACTTGTTCCGGCGCCTTGGCGAACAGGAATCCCATATGCGCGCCGTCGTTGAAACCGCTGCCGAGGGCATCATCGTTGTCAATGAAAAGGGGCTGGTCGATACCTTCAACCCGGCCGCTGAAAAACTGTTCGGCTACCTGGCCGCGGAAATTCGCCAGCAGCCGCTGAAGGCCTTGTTGCCGAAACTGCTGGATGCCGATGGCCAGCTGCAGACCACCGAATCCGAACACGAAATTACTGGCTATCACCGCAACGGCAGGGCCATGCAGATGTCGATTCGAATCAGCGCCATGCAAATCAGCGGCAAGTGCATGTTCACCTGCCTGATTGCCGATATTACACAGCGCAAGGCCATGGAAGACCAGCTGCGTAATGCCGAAAGTCGCTACCGCGACCTGGTCGAAACCGCACAGGATATGGTCTGGACCCTGGATACCGAGGGCCGTTTAACCTATTTAAACAAGGCCTGCGAAGGCATCTACGGCCTTCCGGCGGATGCCATGCTGCATCATCACCTGCATGAATACCGCTCGCCCGAGCATCCACCCATCGACGAGGAAGCCATTCAGCAGCTGATCCAGGGCGAGGAATCCGTGCAGTTTGAAACGGTACACCTTGACCGGGACAACAAACCGCACTTTCTCAGCTTCAGCGCCCGCTCACACAAGGCTGCCAGCGGCCGGGTTACCCGCATCAGTGGCACTGCGCGTGACATCACCGAGCAAAAAGCCTTTCAACACCAGCTCTCCTACCATGCCGAGCATGATCCGCTCACCGGCATGTTTAACCGGCATTATTTCCAGGAAGAACTGGAGCGTACCGTGGCCCGGGTTGCGCGTAACGGTTCCGACTGCGCCCTGTTTTACATCGATCTCGACCAGTTTAAATACATCAACGACACCATCGGCCATGCGGCCGGTGACCGTTTGCTGATTGATGTCGCCGCACTGCTGACAGCACACGTCCGTGAGGGTGACCTGCTGGCACGTTTCGGGGGTGATGAGTTTACCCTGCTGCTCTACAACATTAACAAGCAGGATGTATTGCGGGCAGCGGATAACTTTCGCTCTCTGTGTGACGATTACCGATTCACCGAGGACGACAAGTCATTCACCATCAGCTGCAGTATCGGCATCGCCATGATCGACGACACGGTCACCTCTGCCCAGGAGCTGCTGTCGCATGCCGACATGGCCTGCAACACGGCCAAGCAACAGGGACGTAACCGCGCCAAGATTTATAATCCGGCCGATCTTGGCAAGGCCGACATGGCAGCCGACATGAACTGGGCATCGCAGGTGCGTGAGATGCTGGAGCACGACAAATTCCAGCTGGTTTACCAGCCAATCGTCGACACGGACAGCGGTACCATTAGCGATTACGAAGTACTGGTACGCATGATCTGCGATGATGGCCAAATCATCCTGCCCGGGGGCTTTATGCCTGCAGCTGAACGCTTTGGCCTGATACACAGCGTCGATCGCTGGATCGTCAGCCGCGCAATCAAGCAGCTGGCCAGTCTGCATGAGGATGGTCATCGTGTCAGTTTCTCCATCAACCTGTCAGGCAAGGCGTTTGAAGATGCCACCCTGTTACCGCTGATACAGGAATTACTGGACAGCACCGGTCTCGACCCGACCTGGGTCACCTTTGAAATCACCGAGACCGCTGCAATTGACAACCTCGCTGCCGCCGAGGAATTCATCACGGCACTGAAAGATATCGGCTGCCAGTTTGCACTGGATGACTTCGGCTCCGGCTTCTCTTCCTTTGCCTACCTGAAACATCTGCCGGTCGACAAACTGAAAATCGACGGTTCCTTAGTGAAGGGCATGGCCCACAGTGCGGTTGATCAGGCCATGGTCGAATCCATGAACCAGGTCGCCCATGCACTCGGAAAACGCACCGTAGCGGAATGTGTGGAGAACGAGGAGACCCTGGTGTTACTCAAGGAAATGGGTGTCGACCTGGCACAGGGTAACTACCTGGGACGCCCGAATGCTGTTCCTGCCGGCACCATCAAGCGTGAACAAATGATCGGCGTAGCTGCACAACCGCATTAATATAGACTGTTGTCTCCGTATTCCCGGATTCAAATCTCAACCACGAAATCCGGCCTGAACCCCCGTGCCAGGTCATTTGGGGCAT
>DAOVVG010000197.1 GCA_030632175.1 Gammaproteobacteria bacterium | reverse complement strand
GAACAGGTTGCGATTAACCCCGTAGGAGCGGATCCCGTCCGCGACCATACCAGGCCAGCAGCAATCACTGCATGGGATGCGCTCTTGCAACAATAGATGCTCCTGTATGAGCGCACTTCATGCGCCAATGAATCAGCCACCGGAATTCGCGGACGAGATCCGCTCCTACAACAAGAAATGCTCCTGTGGGATCGCACTTCATGCGCGAATGAATTAGCCACCGGGACAGCGGACGAGATCCGCTCCTACAACAAGCTCCTGTAGGAGCGCATTTAATGCGCGAACGAATCAGCCACCGGAATCGAGGGCGAGATCCGCTGCTGCATCATTTCACTCTCTGTCTTCTGGTTGGTCTGTTGGTTTTCCGCTCAGCACCTTTTTGCCTGAAAACATGGCGGACACCAGGTTGCCGCCTTCACGTAGCTCGGTTACCACGACAGCCAGGATGTGAACCACGGCGACGACAAGCAACACATAGAATCCATAGTAATGAACGGTGATGAACGGTTTTCGGAAGGCACGCATCGCCTCATAGGCGGCAGCGTCGTAAGTATCCTTTGCATAGGGCACCAGCGATGCGGGATCTACTCCCGGGTTGGCTATCCAGCCGGCAATCCATGCACCAATGGGTGGGTAGAACAGATCGGTGCCCGCCAGCACCAGCCCGGTGACGGCCTGTGCCAGTAACAGCAACAGCAGCAGGGTGACCGCGAGACGTCCGAGCGGGTTGTGGCCAAGGTATTGACGTGGCCGGCCGGCGCTGAAATCGGCCATGTAACCACGCACCTCGGCGAGGTAGCCGCGTCCACCGGGCAGAATTGCCCGCCAGCGCGCATAGGGTCCGCCGATAAAGGCCCACAGCAGGCGCCATGCCAGGTTCAGTGCGAACACATAGCCGATCCAGACATGCACGGTCTTCAGCAGAATCTTGCCATCGGTGGACACGCCGAGCAGCTTGGCATTGAGGATGGCCACGCCGACTGCGATCAGCCCGATCATGCATACCAGGTTGATCCAGTGAAACCAGCGGACAGTGGCATCCCAGACGGGATAGGCTTTGAGATCGGACATGACAGGTCTCCGTTTATTCGCGTTTATCAACGACAGGGTTTCAAGGTTAGCAATGTTTGCTTAAATGAACCTTAATAGATCACCAGACTGGATGAATACAGATACCCCGTATTTATGCCTGACCTTGTGACTGGGCCAACCAGCGCCTCAACGCATGGAAACACAAGGATGGCAATGATAAATCGTGGCCGTTCATAATTTGTCATCTATTCTTTTTGCCTGCATTGCATCTGTTGCTGGCACGGTTATTTTCCGAGACTGCGGACCAGTGGATAAAGGTGTTCGGTTTCATCGAGTATGCGTTGCAACACAATTTCGAATAATTCTTCCGTATCTTTCATAAACAGGGCATGCTCTTTAATATGCAGGCTGTCCTTTTTCTTCGTCGGGCACCAGCGCTTTGTAAAATTTTTCAGGATTCTCTTGATTTCAACCGAGCCTGACATGAAGTTCCTGGCAACATTATTGATTTTCTTATCAGGGCTTTTCAGCAGGTCGCTGTACATGTCCTTGTCAACCATCTCTATGTGTTCCTTGACCAGGTTTACATAATGATAGAATAGATCACAGCAGGAACCGGTGTCACACATCGACCTGTCCTTGAACAGGTAGCTCAATACGTTCGTAAGTTCAGTAATACGATGATTTTGTTCGTTCAGTTCAGTGTAGGTAATCATCCAATCCTCCAGTGATAAGTATTTTTTTAATAAAAGAACACAGGTTACCCGGCAGTGACAGCTGCCATGGTTGCTTCCGGGGCATATGACCTGTATGGCATGTCAGGCAAGGTTACATGCTCATGCAGTCTGTGGGAAAGAGGTCGCTCAATTCTTTTGTTGCGCTGCGATTTTCTGCAGCGACGCTTCATTGTTGCAATAGCTGATAGTGTCTGCGTCGACAGTTTCTTCCTTTAGCCGGGTGTCGCACTCCTGTGTGTTTGTGCAGGCCGTACAACGCTCCATGTGTTGCTGTATGTCTACCGCGCGTTCGCGGGACAGGTAACTGTTGGTATCAATACCGAGCGCCGTGAGCATTTCTCCGAGCCGCAGCTGGTCAAGTTGTTCTGCCAGTAGCTCGCGGTACTTCATGCCGGCACGTGTGTTAAAAATAATCGCAATTGCCAGCAGGATGACAAAGCTGGTCAGCAGCAATCCCAATAGCAACAGTGATGTAACAGAAATAATATTCAAAAGATTCATGGTAGGCCTTGAAGGTTTCTGGTTGCCGGGTTGTTCAATCGTTGCGACAGAACCTGCAATAGACAAACTGCTGCAGGCCACCGCCGGGGGTGTGGTGTTCTTCCGTGAAGGTTTCAACCAGGCGTAGCTGTGGACCCAGTGTCTGTTTGAGTGTCTCGGGGCTGTAGCGCACCACATCAAGCCCGCTGCACTGGCTGGGACCACAGTCTGAGAAGGTGGCAATGATGGCCTGCCCGGACGGTTTCAGGGCCTTGAGCAGTACTTCCAGGTAACACGCCCGGTCGCGTTCCTGTGTCAGGAAATGAAAAACGGCCCGGTCATGCCAGATATCAAACTCCTGTCCGGGTGAATAGCTTGTTATGTCACCCTCAATCCATGTCACCCGCTGGCTGCGGTTGCCGAGACGAATTTGTGCTTGTTCGATGGCTGCACGCGCAATATCGAAAACCGTGACATCCCGGTAACCTGTTTCCAGCAGGTGGTCAACAAGGGTTGATGCACCACCGCCCACGTCAATGATGCTGGCCGCCTTGCCTATGCCGGTATCTTCGATCAGTGAGAGCGAATATTGCGGGTGTGACTGATACCAGCTGACTTCGGCAGGGTTTTTATCCGCATAGATATTCTCCCAGTGATCTTTCCAGTCTGGATGTTTACTGTCGACTGGTTGCCGTGTAGTACTTGTGTTCATATCTGTTCTTTATAGGTGCAACTGTACCGACTGTCGTTGACCCACATCAATTAAATGCTTTCGTTACGGGTCTATGGGAAGACCCGTACACAGTATCGTCTAGCCCAGTGTACTGATATCCTTGATGATAATCAGGTTTCCATCAACGGTTATATGCCCTTCGTGCTGCAGGTTGCGCAGGATACGCGAGAGTGATTCAGGCTGAATAGACAGGCGCGAAGCAATAACATGTTTGGGCGCACCGAGATCGATGGTGATTCTGTGTTCTGCGCCAGCCGGTACCTGGCGGAGCAGGTAGTTTGTGAAGCGCAGCGTGGCATTTTGCAGTGTCAGTGCATCGATGTCGGCAAGCTGCCGTTTCAGCCAGCGACTCATGTCTGCCATCAACCGGAAACAGGTGTCGGTTGAGTCCCGCAGGATGGTGCGGAAGGTGTGGTTGGAAAAGGCCAGTACCTCACAGGTATCCAGGGCGCTGGCGTTGACTGGATAGGTCTGGCCTTCCATGAAGGTGATGGCTTCGGCAAAGGTTTCACCGGCAGTGATCAGGTGAATAACCTTTTCAGCACCGCCCGGTGTGGACAGGTACAGCCGGATAGTACCGCTGCGCACCATGAAAAACTGTCGGGCCTCTTGCTGGTACTGAAACAGGTGCTGGCCCTCGTCCAGGCGGATGACCCGCGTGGTTTCCAGCAGTTGTGCGAGCTGGTTCTCATTCAGCCCGCCGAACAGGGGATGGCGTCGCAGTTCATCTGGCAGGATTTTGCTGGTACTCATGCAGCCAGCTTACTTAATTCGGCAGGAGACTGCACCTTGACGCCGGTCCATGTGCAACAACGGATAGCTGTCTTTTCATGAAGCCGATTATCGGTAATAATCCGGAATCCTTATGGAACTTATCCCCATCATTCCGCCTTTTCTCGCGATACTCAATACCACGGCTGCAACGCTGGTGAGTCTGGGTTATTTCTTTGTGCGGCGAAAGAATATCCCGGCGCATCGTGCCTGCATGGTGAGCGCATTGCTCGTGTCCACTGTCTTCATGGTTTTTTATCTTTACTACCATGCAAAAATTGGCAATATTCCGTTTGCGGGTGTCGGGGCTGTTCGTCCGGTCTATTTTTCACTGCTGGCGACCCATGTGATCCTCGCCGCTGTGTTGTTCCCGCTGGTCCTGGTTACCGCCGGGTTGGCGATAACGGGCAACACCACCCGCCACCGGCGCCTTGCCCGCTGGACACTGCCGATCTGGTTATACGTATCCGTCACCGGCGTAATCATCTACCTGATGGCCTTTCATATCTACGTTGCCCAATAAGGCGCTGCGCGCGGGGGCCTTATCAGGAGGTCCAGTATCGACCATTCCCCTGGCCTCGACCGGATATTCAAAGACCCCTGTATTGCCATTTCCGACCACTGACGCAAAACATTACATTCATATCCTTGCCTGTGTTCAACGCCTTGTTTACGGAAAATCAGTGAAGGTGTTATTTATTGATTTAGAACGATGATTGGAGCAGGCTACAGATGATTATTCGCGCATGATGCCAATTCTGCCCATGATGAATCATCCATACGATATTTCCCTTCGGCATTGCTTGCATGCGCTGGCGTGGCTTGCTGTGGGGGTGTTGATAACGGCAGGGGTAATCAACACGGCCTGTGCCGACCCTGTTTATGACCAGGCACAGAAATATTTCCCGCAGGCGGACAGGGTGGGGGAGTTTGAGGGCGAGCTGCTGGCCGCGCCAGTCTACGAAGGTGACCACCTGCTGGGCTATGTATTGCGTACCACGGATATCGCTCCCATTCCGGCCTATTCCGGGGAACCGATCACCCTGCTGGTCGGAATTTATCTTGATGGCACGATTGCCGGTGTCAGGATTACAGATCATTCAGAACCCATTCTGGATGCCGGCGTGTCCGAGCTGGATCTGAAATACTTTGTCTATCAGTACCTTGATATTACGGTAGAGGACCGTGTCAAGCTGGGGGGTGCTGAACGGGAAGGTTATG
>DAOVVG010000088.1 GCA_030632175.1 Gammaproteobacteria bacterium | reverse complement strand
TGATGAGGCCGGCTGATTTCAGCGTTTCCATGTCGATCACATCGCTGTTCATCGCCGCGATGTGATACAGGCGAATCTCGGCGTTGTATCTTGCCGTGCGCGAGGCGAAGCCTCGCTTCGGCAAACGACGTTGCAGCGGCATCTGGCCGCCTTCAAAACCAATCTTGTGAAACCCGCCAGAGCGCGATTTCTGTCCCTTGTGGCCACGGCCACAGGTCTTTCCAAGACCGGAACCTATGCCACGACCCACTCGCTTGCTGTCTTTCTTGCTACCCGCAGCCGGCTTTAACGTATTCAGGCGCATTGTCTATTCCTCGACCCTTACCATGTAAGAGATCTTGTTAATCATGCCGCGTATTTCCGGCGTATCATCCAGCTCAACGGAATGTCGGATACGACGCAACCCAAGACCAATCAATGTGGCCTTGTGGCTTTTCAGGCGACCGTTGGCGCTCTTTGTCTGTGAAACCGTTATTTTCTTTGCAGCAGCCATGACTTACTCCATGATTTCCTGGACCGTCTTGCCACGCTTGCTCGCCATGTCTTCAGGCGAACGCATATCCTCGAGTCCGCGAATCGTGGCACGCAGTACGTTGATCGGGTTATTGGAACCGATACACTTGGCAAGCACATCATGCACACCGACAACCTCGAATACAGCGCGCATGGCACCGCCGGCAATAATACCGGTACCTTCAGAGGCCGGCTTCATAAATACCTTGGCTGCACCATGACGCGCATTCAGTGCGTACTGTAGTGTGCCACCTTTCAGATTCACGGTGATCATGTTCTTGCGTGCCGATTCCATCGCTTTCTGGATTGCAACCGGGACTTCGCGTGCCTTGCCGTAACCATAGCCAACGCGACCTTCACCATCGCCGACGACCGTCAGTGCCGTAAAACCAAACTGGCGGCCACCCTTTACAACCTTGGCGACACGGTTGACCGTGACCAGTTTTTCCAGCAGTCCATCACCCTGCGCTTGTGTATCTACTCTTGCCATAACTGAACCCTTGTCAGAATTCGAGACCGCACTCACGAGCGGCCTCAGCCAGCGCTTTCACGCGGCCATGATATTTAAAACCGGAACGGTCGAATGCCACGCGTGTAATACCAGCTGTCCTGGCTCGTTCTGCCACCACCTTGCCAACAACCGTTGCTGCCGCAGCGCCACCGGTCTTGTCAACATCCTTGCGCACATCCTTGTCGAGTGTTGATGCGCTGGCGAGTACAGTATTGCCTTCCGGCGAGATAACCTGCGCATAGATATGACGCGGTGTTTTGTGTATGCACAGGCGGATGGCACCAATATCCCGGATATGAGCCCTGGTGCGACGTGCCCGGCGTATACGTGTCTGTTTCTTGTTCATAATAATCGTTGCCTATTTCTTCTTGGCTTCTTTACGGACAATTTCTTCGCCCGCGTAGCGTACACCCTTGCCCTTGTATGGTTCAGGGGGACGAAATGCACGGATTTCAGCAGCCACCTGACCGACTTTCTGCTTGTCGCTGCCATTAATAACAATTTCTGTCTGGCTGGGTGTTGCTACCGTCACCCCTTCCGGAAGTTCATAATCGACCGGATGGGAGAAACCCAGTGACAGGGTAAGTACCTTGCCCTTGGCCTGCGCACGATAACCAACGCCAACAAGTTCCAGCTTCTTCTCAAACCCGTCTGAGACACCAACAACAAGGTTGTTGACCACGGAGCGTGTTGTACCCGCCAGTGCATTAGCAGCCCTGGAGTCATCACGTGGCTTGAAATTCAGCTCACCGTCTGCGTGCGCCACTTCAACAAGCGCATGAATCTGATGCTCCAGCGTTCCCTTGGGACCCTTGACGCTCAGCAGTTGCCCGTTTTCAGTAATTTCTACGGCAGCAGGCACTGGTACCGGTGTTTTTGCAACTCTAGACATAACAGTATCCGCTTAACTCACAACACAAAGAACTTCGCCACCTTCACCGGCTGCGCGTGCCTGACGGTCACTCATCACACCCTTGGAAGTCGAAATAATGGCGACACCTAGTCCACTCTGGATGCTGGGCAAATCATTCTTGCCCTTGTACAGGCGCAAACCCGGACGGCTGGAACGCTTGATCATTTCGATCACCGGCCTGCCATCGTAATATTTCAGGGTAACCGTCAGTACCGGCTTGCCATCTTCATCAGCGGTGGAAAAATCGTTGATATAGCCTTCATCTTTCAAGACTTTCGAAATGGCACACTTCAGCACGGACGAAGGCATGGAAACCTCCACCTTGTTGGCAGACTGCCCGTTACGAATACGGGTCAGAAGATCAGCTATTGGATCAGTCATCATAATTAGTTACCAGCTTGCCTTAACCAGCCCGGGAATATCGCCACGCATGGCGGCTTCACGAAGCTTGTTTCTGGAAAGTCCAAATTTTCTGTAATAACCGTGTGGTCGACCGGTAACACGGCAACGGTTGCGGCCTCGCACCGAGCTCGCATCACGTGGCTGCTCCTGCAACTTCAGTTGCGCCTGGTAGCGTTCATCATATGAGCTGGTAGTGCTCTTGATAATCGCCTTCAGTTCTGCACGTCTTGCAGCAAACCGCTTGACCGTACGGGTACGTTTGTTTTCACGGGCAATCATGGAATTCTTTGCCATCGTCCTACCTCAGTGCCTGAACGGGAAGTTAAACGCAGCAAGTAATGCCTGTCCTTCCTCATCCGTATTTGCAGTTGTTGTAAATGTAATATCGAGACCGCGCAACGCGTCAATCTTGTCGTAGTCGATCTCGGGAAAAATAATCTGTTCCTTCACACCCATGTTGTAGTTGCCGCGACCGTCAAAGGACTTCGGATTCATGCCACGAAAGTCACGAATACGCGGAATAGCAACACTGATCAACCGGTCAAGGAATTCGTACATCCTCTCACTACGCAGGGTGACCTTGCAGCCTACCGGCCAGCCCTCACGCAGTTTGAAACCGGCAACCGATTTACGCGCCTTGATTACAATCGGCTTCTGACCGGCAATCTTGGTCATGTCACCAACGGCATGCTCCATTACCTTGCGATCAGCAATTGCTTCGCCCACACCCATATTGAGCGTAATCTTGGTAATACGCGGTATTTGCATAACGTTCTTGTAGCCAAACTGCTCTTTGAGCTGTTTGGTTACCGTCTCGGAATAAAAGTTTTTCAGCCTGGCCATATCTCTATACCATCACTTAGATGTCCACCACTTCACTGGTGGACTTGAAATAACGCACCTTGCGACCATCTTCCAGGAACTTGAAACCTACCCGGTCACCTTTCCCGGTCTGCGGATTAAGCAACATGATGTTGGATGGATCGATCGGCATTTCCTTCTCGATTATACCGCCAGGCTGACCACGATTCGGGTTTGGCTTGGTGTGCTTCTTCGCCATATTGACGTCAGAGACAATCAGATGACCATTCGGCAAAACACGTATTACGCTGCCTTGCTTGCCCTTGTCCTTGCCTGCGATCACGATCACATCATCGCCTTGTTTGATTCTATTCATGACTCAATTCCTACAAAACTTCCGGTGCGAGCGAAATAATTTTCATAAAGCGTTCACTGCGCAGTTCGCGGGTAACCGGGCCAAATATACGCGTGCCGATCGGTTGCAGCTGTGCATTCAGCAACACCGCAGCATTCCCGTCGAAACGTATCAGCGACCCGTCATCACGACGCACACCCTTGCGGGTACGCACGACAACAGCGTTGTAAACCTCGCCTTTCTTCACTTTTCCGCGAGGAATCGCTTCCTTGATACTCACCTTGATGATGTCACCGATACCGGCATAGCGCCGGTGCGATCCACCCAGGACCTTGATGCACTGGACACGACGCGCCCCGCTGTTATCAGCGACATCAAGTTTTGATTGCATCTGAATCATGCTTCTATTCCGCTCGTATTAGTTCGTCAACTACGTCAGTAGACGCAGAATTAGTCGTTACGTCCGACAACCGCCACCAGTTTCCAGGACTTCGTCTTGGAAATCGGGCGACATTCTTCAATCGTCACCATGTCGCCATCCTGACAGCTATTGTCTGCATCATGGATGTGCAACTTTGTCGAACGACGTATGTACTTCCCGTAAACGGGGTGTTTTACCTTACGCTCTATCAGCACGGTGGCTGATTTGTCCATCTTGCTGCTGATTACCTTGCCGGTAACAGTACGTTTTGTAGCCGCTACGTCGTTCATGATGCGTCACTCATCCTGGCTTTCTCTGTTAAAACCGTATTGATCCTTGCAATGTCCCTGCGCACTTTCTTTACCTGGTCAGGACGTGAAAGCTGGCCTGTTCCCTTTTGCATGCTGAGGTTGAAACGCTCCCGCAAAAGGTTATGCAGCTCTAGTTTGAGCTCACTGACTGACCTGGTTCGTAATTCTACAGCTTTCATCACATCACCGTCCGTGCCACAAAGGCTGTTTTGAAAGGCAATTTCGCTGCTGCCAGCTTAAAAGCCTCGCGTGCAACGTCTTCCGACACGCCTTCAATCTCATACAGAATTCGACCCGGCTGAATCTGCGCAATCCAGTATTCAACATTACCCTTACCCTTGCCCTGGCGTACTTCAATAGGCTTCTTGGTAATCGGCACATCCGGAAACACGCGAATCCAGAGCTTGCCACCGCGCTTTACATGGCGCGTAATGGTACGACGTGCAGCTTCGATCTGGCGGGCTGTCATCCGGCCACGATCGGTAGACTTCAGCGCATACTCACCGAAACTGACCTTGCTGCCGCGCAGCGCCAGTCCACGGTTGCGACCCTTCTGCTGCTTGCGAAATTTGGTTCTTTTTGGCTGTAACATGAATATTCTCCGCTATCAGGAGGCCGCTTTACGCGGTGCTTCAGATTCGGCTTCCTCGGCCACCTTACCGATAACCTCACCCTTGAATATCCATACTTTCACACCAATTACACCATAGGTTGTATTGGCCTCAGCTGTACCATAATCAATATCCGCACGCAGCGTGTGCAACGGCACGCGCCCTTCGCGATACCATTCGCTGCGGGCTATTTCAGCACCGTTCAAACGGCCGCCGACCTTGATCTTGATACCCTGCGCACCGATGCGCATGGAATTACTGACCGCGCGCTTCATGGCGCGGCGAAACATAATACGGCGTTCCAGCTGCTGGGCAACACTTTCTGCGACCAGCGTTGCATCAAGTTCCGGCTTGCGTATCTCTTCAATATTTATATTGACCGGTATACCCATGCGCGCAGTTACTTCCTTGCGCAGACGATCAATATCCTCACCTTTCTTGCCGATAACGATTCCCGGACGTGCGGTGTGAATCGTTATCACGGCATTATGTGCCGGGCGTGAAATCTGAATACGACTGACCGACGCCTGCGAAAGACGCTTCCTGAGGAACTCCCGAATCTCGAGATCCATATTCAGGTAATCGGCAAAATTTTTCGAATCGGCATACCACGTAGACGTCCAGTCCTTGACGATGCCGAGCCTGATGCCCGTTGGATGTACTTTTTGACCCATACCGCTCTTTATGCCTCTACCTGGTTATTGACTGTCACCCACCTTGACGGTGATGTGACTGTTTCGTTTCAGAATACGTGTGCCACGGCCTTTGGCTCGTGCACGAAAACGCTTAAGCGTGCGCGCCTCGTTAACATAGATAGCCGACACCTTCAGCTCATCAATATCAGCGCCTTCATTGTGCTCGGCATTTGCAATCGCGGACTCTAACACCTTTCGCACAATATCAGCCGCTTTTTTCGGACTGAACATGAGCACGTTCAACGCCTTTTCAACCGGCAGCCCGCGCACCTGGTCTGCAACCAGACGTGCCTTCTGCGGCGAAATGTGAATCTGTTTCAGGGTCGCACTGACTTCCATCTGTCTATCCTCTTACTTCGCTTTTCTGTCAGCCACGTGGCCGCGAAAGGTACGGGTCAGCGCGAACTCACCCAGTTTATGCCCCACCATGTTCTCGTTAATCACCACGGGGACATGCTGACGGCCGTTATGCACCGCTATCGTCAGGCCAACCATTTCCGGAATGACCATGGAACGTCGTGACCAGGTTTTGATGGGGCGCTTGCTGTTTTCTGCCACAGCCTTGTCCACCTTCTTCTGGAGATGGGTATCAATAAACGGACCTTTTCTTATAGAACGTGCCACTATTTACATTCCTCAGTCATTATTTCTTGTTACGGCGTCTAACTATCATGCTATCGGTACGCTTGTTGCTGCGCGTGCGATAACCCTTTGCCGGCGTACCCCAGGGACTGACAGGATGGCGACCACCTGCAGTCCGGCCTTCACCACCACCATGCGGGTGGTCTACCGGGTTCATTGCCACACCACGTACAGTCGGGCGCTTGCCACGCCAGCGATTGGCGCCGGCCTTGCCCAGTGAGCGCAAACCATGCTCTGTATTCCCGACTTCGCCAATTGTTGCGATACAGTCTGCCAGAACCTTGCGCATTTCACCTGAACGCAGACGTAATGTTGCGTGTTCACCTGTGCGCGCAATCAGTTGCGCACTGCTGCCGGCGCTGCGGGCAATCTGTCCGCCCTTGCCCAGCTTCATCTCAATATTATGAATCAGCGTACCCACCGGGATATTACGCATGGGCATGGCATTGCCCGGCTTGATCGGCGCATCACTGCCATTGCGGATCTCATCACCCACCTCAACACCCTTGGGCGCCAGGATATAGCGACGCTCACCGTCCGCAAACAGCAACAAAGCGATGTGCGAAGAACGATTCGGATCATACTCGATGCGTTCTACCTTTGACGGCACACCAATCTTGTTACGCTTGAAATCTACAATTCGGTAACGCTGCTTGTGTCCGCCACCACGATGCCGGGTTGTAATCCGACCACCATTGTTACGTCCACCAGTACTGGATTTCGGCGCAAGCAGGGCAGCATGCGGCTTGCCCTTGTGCAAACCGGGAGTTGACACCTGAACGACAAACCGGCGACCCGGTGAAGTTGGTTTGGCTTTAATCAGTGGCATGTTCTTTTCCTTTCAAACGAAGTGCGCAGGCAAACCACGCCTTACTCCGCTCCCATATAATTAATATCGTGCCCTTCAGCCAGGGTCACAAACGCTTTTTTCCAGTCAGAACGCTTGCCCATGGTAGATCCGGAACGCTTGGTCTTGCCTTTCACGTTGGTAATCTGAACAGCATCTACCTTGACATCAAACATCAGTTCCACCGCTTTGCGTACTTCCGGCTTGCTGGCATCCTTGACGACCTTGAATACAAACTGCCGGTTCGCATCAGCAAGTCGCGTACTCTTTTCAGAGACGACCGGCGAAATCAAAACCTTCATTATGCGTTCCTGGTTCATGACAACCGCTCCTCAATTTTTTCCAGCGCGCCCTTTGTCATCAACACCTTGTCAAAACCTACCAGGCTGACAGGATCTGCACTGGCCTCATCACAAACTGCTACGCCCGGCAGATTACGTGCTGCGAGATACAGGTTGTCATCCGCCGCATCCGTGACAATCAGGACTTTATCCAGCCCCAGCTCAGCAAGCTTTGCGGCCAGCTGTTTCGTCTTCGGTGCATCAACAGCAAAAGTGTCAACAGCAACCAGCCTTTCCTGGCGTACCAATTCTGAAAGAATTGAACGCATGGCCGCCCGAAACATCTTGCGGTTAATCTTTTGCGTGTAATCACGCGGCCTGGAGGCAAATGTAGCACCACCACCCTTCCATATCGGGCTGCGGATGGTTCCAGAGCGCGCACGCCCGGTACCTTTCTGGCGCCAGGGCTTAATACCACCACCACTAACATCAGAGCGTGTTTTCTGCTGCGCAGTCCCGGCGCGCGCACCAGCCAGGCAGGCCGTTACAACCTGGTGAACCAGTGCTTCTTTAAATTCCTGTCCAAAGGTCTCATCAGACACCTTCATTGAACCCGAACCCTGCAGCTGCAATTCCATTATTTCGCTCCTTTAACTGCCGGACGGATAATGACATTGCCGCCTTTTGAGCCTGGGACCGCGCCCTTGACCAGCAACAAGTTGCGTTCTGTATCAACCCGCACAACTTCAAGGTTCTGCGTGGTCCGCTTCACGTTACCCATGTGGCCGGCCATCTTCTTGCCCTTGAACACGCGCCCGGGGGTCTGACATTGTCCGATTGAACCTGGCGCACGGTGCGAAATCGAGTTGCCGTGCGTGGCATCCTGCATGCTGAAATTGTGGCGCTTGATAACACCGGCATAACCCTTGCCGATCGAGGTGCCTGTCACATCAACGCTCTGGCCTTCCTCGAAAATCTCTACCTTGATCTCGTTACCGATTTCAATCTCATCACCTTCGCCATCATCCAGGCGAAATTCCCACAGACCACGACCTGCTTCCGACCCGGCCTTGGCATAGTGCCCGTCCATCTGTTTTGTAACGCGTGAAGCACGGCGAGATCCGGTTGTGACCTGAAGCGCGCGGTAGCCGTCATTCTCGACGGTCTTGAGCTGTGTCACCCGGTTCGGCTCCACCGAAAGTACTGTCACGGGTACCGAAGCGCCATCTTCCTTGAAGATGCGCGTCATACCTGCCTTGCG
The DNA here is from genome assembly GCA_030632175.1 of Gammaproteobacteria bacterium. Classification (GTDB taxonomy): domain Bacteria; phylum Pseudomonadota; class Gammaproteobacteria; order UBA9214; family UBA9214; genus UBA9214. The sequence continues at coordinate 43 of DAOVVG010000088.1, read as the reverse complement.
TCCTACTATTCCGATAGTCATTGCCTTATCCAGTAAATTTCCC
>DAOVVG010000080.1 GCA_030632175.1 Gammaproteobacteria bacterium | reverse complement strand
TATTGCGGGTCATTTAATCGTCCGCTTTGGCCCAGAACAGCCGGTCGGGCAGGTATTGCCCCTTGCCCGGGCGATAACCCTGCTGCAAGGCGTTCCAGGTGAATTCCTGTGCTTCATGAATGGCATGAAACGGATCGAGTCCCTGGGCCATCATGCCGGTGATACAGGCGGCCAGCGTACAGCCGGAGCCATGGTAGCTGTGTGGCAGCCGCTCCCAGGTAAATGTTTCCAGTAGCTGATCACCCTGATACAGCGAGTTGACCACGTGCGGTGAATCTTCATGGGTACCGGTGACCAGCACAAATTCTGCGCCCTGCGCCAGCAGCGCAATGGCGCAATCATTGAGCGTGTCCGCTGCCGGTGCCAGTGTACGTGTCAGTGCACGTGCTTCCAGGCTGTTGGGTGTGACCACGGTTGCACGCGGCACCAGCAGGGTGACGATGGCTTCCAGCAGTTGCGGGTCGCCAAGGCGGGTGCCGCTGCCGGAGGCCAGCACCGGGTCGAGCACCAGCGGGACCTCCGGGTGCTTTTGCAGGATGTCATGTATGGCGCGGGCGTTGGCGGCGCTGCCGAGCATGCCGATCTTGAAAGCGGCTACCGGCATGTCTGCCAGCACGGTCTCTGCCTGCGCGACGACGGCATCGGCATCGAGTGCGGTAAAGCTGGCAACATCACGCGTGTCCTGCACGGTCAGTGCCGTGAGGATCGGTGTGGCATGGCAATGCTGGCTGGCGAGTGTCTCAATGTCGGCCTGCAGTCCGGCGCCGCCCCCGGGGTCATGGCCGGCAAAGGTCATTACGATTGTGGGCTGTTTCATGCGGTAGATAATAACGGATAGTCGGTGTGACGGGTGAGCAGTGAAAATCCGGCCTGAAGAGACCGGAGGCCCATACAAACTCTGTAGAATGGGTAAAGCGCAGCGTAGCCGCCGGAACGGAGCATTACGCTTGATGGGTACGGTCGCTCTCGCACCTCCATGTGCTCCACGACACCTGGACTATCCTGTCCAGCGTCGCGTTGCCCCTTTACCCGTCCTGCAGAACTTACTGTGCTTCACTATTTCTCCGGGAGCGATTACGCTTCACACCGGGTTTTCGACTGGATATTTTTTGAAGAGGTTTCCCGGATGAGTGAACATAAGGAATACATGTGTGTGGTGTGTGGTTTTGTCTATAACGAGGCGGCCGGCCTTCCGGAAGAAGGTTTTGCGCCCGGTACCCGCTGGGCTGATATTCCGGACAGCTGGGTGTGTCCGGAATGTGGCGCTGCCAAGGACGATTTTGAGATGGTGGAAGTCTGAGTGAGGCGCAGCGCTGATTATTGACTACACTGTAATACTAGGATTCGGTTTGCGCCGGGGTATTGCGAATTGGACAAAAAATGGATATCAGTGGGGGTGTTAACGACATTGGCATGACCAGCCTTACAGAAACATTGTCGGAAATGATCGAAGTGGCAGAGGGCTATTGCCAGCTGATCGAAAATCCAGATGAGGAAGCGAATCGCTGGCTGGGGGCGCTGTTCACCCTGATGCCGAGGTTGCACACTGCCGTGACCTCGCTGAACGCCTTTGAGACCGGTGATACACAGGTGCCTGGTGTTGATCTGGACGACCGTTTTTCACTGTACAGTCGCTTGCGCAAGCGACTTGGCGAGCGTGACAGCTATTGGCTTGAATTTGATGCGGCGCCGGAAGAGATGCACATGTCCGGCAGCCTGGCAGACGATCTGACGGATATCTACTTTGACCTGCAGCATGGTCTGGAGTTACTGGATGAGGCATGGCCGCAGCAGGCTGCGCAGGTATGGCAGACCAGTTACCGTCTGCACTGGGGGCAGCATCTGGTCGACGCCGAGCGGCACCTGTATGCCCTGAAAGTGCGCGATCAGCTGGAACTCAACCAGTACGACGCCTGAAGTCGCGGCTCGCGTCCGCGATGATTCTCCCGATTCAGCCTGATACCGGTCGCTCTGTGCGCCGGATATAAGCCAACACGCCATTCAGGCAGTGAACCTGTCACTGTTTCCCCGGTCTCAAAACCTTTAGAATGACCTGTATTATTCCCCGGCTGTTGGCGGGGCCTTTTAAACAAGCAAGGCATGTAGCAATGAAAACGAGCGTTAACAAGGAAAGCGGTTTTACCCTGATTGAAGTGATGGTTGTGGTTGTCATCCTCGGCATCCTGGCAGCCATTCTGGTACCCAAGGTCATGGATCGGCCGGACCAGGCCCGGATAACCAAGGCGAAGCAGGATATTCGCGCACTGGAAGCGGCATTGAATCTGTACAAGCTGGATAATTTTGTCTATCCGACCACGGACCAGGGACTGGAAGCCTTGTTGGAGAAACCCACCTCGCCGGAGCCACCGAACTGGAAGGCCGGGGGGTATGTTGACCGTTTGCCCAAAGACCCGTGGAATCAGGACTACCTGTTCCTGAGTCCCGGAGAGCACGGTACCATTGATGTGTTCTCTTTGGGGGTAGACCAGCAACCCAGCGAAGATGATATCGGGAACTGGAGACTGCAATAAGCTGCATGCCAGTTCGACCTGTAGCAGTGCTCAAGCGATCAGCCGGATTCACCCTGCTGGAACTGATGGTGGTCCTGGTGCTGATCGGGATCATCTTCAGTTTTGCAGTGCTGTCCCTGAGCGGCGATAGCATCAGTGAACTGATGGAGCAGGAAACCCGTCGCCTGGCTACCTTGCTGGAGCTTGCCGGAGATGAAGCGGTGCTGCGTGGTGAAGAGCTGGCGGTGAACTTCACCGACAATGGCTACGAATTCCTTGTGCTGCAGGACGGTGGCGGTTGGCAGTCATCGGGAGATGACGGGCTGTTAAAGGCCTACAGCCTGCCGGCAGATATTGAATTGCGCCTTGAAGTCGAAGGCGAACCACCCGAGTTGAACGTCATGACCGGGGAAGATGCCGGGGAGGACGCGGAAGAAGGCGATGACAGCCTGACACCACAGGTCTTTATTCTCTCCAGTGGCGAGATGACACCGTTTGCAGCCACCTTCTTGTCCCTGCAAAGCGATTATCGCTATCACCTGAATGCTACCTTACTTGGCAAGGTGACCTGGGAAGTTGAGGAAACCCTGTGAGTCGTCACTGTCTGCGTGGTTTCACCCTGCTGGAAGTGTTGATCGCGCTCGCCGTGCTGGCACTGTCCATGGGCGCGGTCATCAAGGCGACCAGTGACTACACCAGCAACCAGTCCTATCTGCGCGACCGCACCATGGCGATGTGGGTGGCACGCAATGTTCTGGTGCAGTTCCAGGTCGAGGGTGAATGGTTGTCGGTCGGCGAACGCAAGGGTACCCAGGAGATGGGCAACCAGGAATGGCGCTGGCTGACACGTATTTCCCAGACCGAAGAGTCGGAATTGCGGCGGCTGGATGTCGAGGTATACCCGGTGGATTCGGATGATGACGAGAACCCGGTTTCTGTGCTTAGCGGTTTCCTGCGGCAGCCGGGGGGCTAATGCGTTCCGGGCCGGCAGTCTGTCGTGGTTTCACCCTGCTGGAGTTGCTGGTGGCGCTGGCTATATTCGGTTTGCTGGCGGCCATGTCCTATGGCGGTCTGCAGGCCGTGCTGGTACAGCAGTCGTACACGGAACAGGCAGCTGACCGTCTCGGTGAGCTGCAGAAGATGTACCTGGTGATGCAGCGGGATATCGAGCAGATTGTGCCGCGCATTGTTCGGGATGAGTTTGGTGATGCACAGCAGCCCCTGATCGGCGGCGATACACTGCGACTGACCCGGGGTGGCTGGCGCAATCCGGCCGGTCGGCAGCGCAGTACCCTGCAACGTATTGGCTATGCCTACGAAGAACAGCAGCTGGTGCGTTATACCTGGTCGGTGCTGGACCGTGCGCAGGACAGTGAACCGTTAAAACAGCCACTGATTGAAGACGTTGAACGTTTGCAGCTGCGTTACCTGGAAAGCAATGATGTCTGGAAAGAGCAATGGCCGGATGCAGCTGACCTGGTCGATAACGAAGTTGCCGAAGGCTTGCTTGGATTGCCGGCGTTGCCGAAGGCTGTTGAAGTGACGATAGAACACAAAATGTACGGAACCCTGGTGTGGCTGTTCCAGTTACCCTGATGAATTATCACTGTTCCGTAAGGTTGAAATGAATGCGATCATGTTAATGAACAGCGGTTCAGGAAGCGGGGTCGGCAGTGACCGTCAACGGGGAGTGGCACTGATAACCGCCTTGCTGGTCGTCAGTCTGGCCACCGTGGCGGCTGTGGCGATGGCTACACGGTTACAAGTCGATTTGCGTCGCACCGGTAACCTGCTAAATGGCGAGCAGGCCTATGCCTATGCGGTTGCTGCGGAAAGCTGGGCCTATGTGATTCTGCGCCGTGATCAGGCAGAGAGTGAGTACGATTCCCTGGGCGAGGACTGGGCGACCGCGTTGCCGCCGATTGCTGTTGAAGGGGGTTTTGTTAACGGGCGTATCGAGGACTTGCAGGGGCGTTTCAATATTAACAACCTGATTGTCGACGACGGCGAGCCGACCGATGCGGAGTCGGCCGTGGATGCTGAACAGCTTGCCTATTTCAAGCGCCTGCTCGATGTGCTCGACCTGGAACCCGCGCTGGCACCGGCTTTACTGGACTGGCTTGATGCCGATATCAACACCACCTTTCCGGACGGTGCCGAGGACGATATCTATTTGCTGGCTGACCCGCCTTATCGGGCGGCAAACCGGCCCATGGTCAGCATCAGTGAGTTGCGCCTGGTGCAGGGTTTTACACCGGAAGTGATAGCGGTGCTTCAACCGCACATTAGCGCGCTGCCTGAAGAGGAGACCACGATTAACATCAATACGGCAACACCCGTGGTGCTGAGAGCCTTGCACAAGGAGCTGGATGACAGTGCGGTTGAACAGCTGATTACTGATCGGGGCGAGGATGGCTTTGCCGATCTGGATACCTTTTTAGAGCACGGTGCCCTGGCCGGGCTGGACCTGGAAATCGATGTGGATATCACCAGTGACTGGTTTAACGTGTTGACGGCTACCCGTGTGGGACGTGGACAGGCGCAGCTGGAGAGTCTGGTCTGGCGTGGCGATCAGCAGCCGCAGGTGATATCCCGCATACGTACCCGCCGGCGGCTTTGATGAGCAGGCTAATTGTTTTGCCGGGAACCTATTTTCAGGAATGTTTTCTGCTAGGATAACGGGCACTGTAGATTCTGGGCATTATGAATGCGTAACACTTTGTTATTAAGGAAAGATTCCCTTGAGGGAGACAGCTGGCGCTGGCTGCGGCTGGACAGCACCGGGCAGCCGCAGGGCAGTATCCATGCCGGCTCGTTGGCCGACGCGGCGGGTGAAGCGGCTGGCCTGCGCGTGGTGGTATTGGCCCCGGGCAAGGACTGCCTGTTGACGCGGGTGAATATTCCCGGACGCAGTCGACAGAAGCTGCTGCGGGCTGTTCCCTTTGCACTTGAGGAACAGTTGTCCGATGAGGTGGAAAATCTGCACTTTGCGGTTGGTGCGGACATGGACGAGGGCGAGTGGCCGGTAGCTGTTATCAACAGGGCGTACATGGAATTGTTGCTGGAGGCGTTCACCGATGTGGGTCTTGATGTCCAGCAGGTGGTTCCCGAGATGCTGGCAATTCCGTATGCCGGCAATGAAACCAGTGTGCTGGTCGAGAATGATGTTGCGCTGGTGCGCACCGGCAGTGTTGCCGGCTATGCTGTCGACAGCGACAACCTCGGTATGCTGCTGGCGTTGCAAAAAGTAGATGAAGACGAACAGCTGCCCGCGTTGCATTTGTATGTGCGACAGGACAATCTGCAGCCGGATACCGCCGGATTCATGGGGGAGACACAGGTGGAAGCCTACTCGGGCGATCCGCTGACTGTATTCGCAGGTGGTATTGATGCGAAGGCCATTAATCTGCTGCAGGGCGATTACAGTCGTGCCGGAGACTGGATGCGGGTGTTGCGCCCCTGGCGTGCCGCGGCCGCATTGCTGGTGGTCGGCGTGTTGATCAGCAATATCGTGATGGGGGTTGATTATTATCGTCTCAGCCGCGAGCGTGATCAGCTGAATGCACAGATTGAAGAGACTTTCAGAAAGGCGTTGCCGGAGACCAAACGGATAGTGAATCCGCGTGTACAGATGCAGCAGCAGCTGGACAGTCTGCAGCGCAGGGCAGGTGCGGGTGGCGGTTTCCTGAGTTTGCTGGGCCTGTCAGGTTCCGTGTTGAAGGGCATGCAGGGTGTGGAAATCAGTGCTGCTACCTTCCGGGCCGGCAGGCTTGATGTGGATCTTACGGTTGCCAATTTGCAATTACTTGACCAGCTGAAGCAGGCGCTGATGCAGCCGGGGAAACTGGATGTAGAAATCCAGACAGCGACTACTGGCAAGGATCAGCGCGTGCAAAGCAGGCTGCGCATCGAGGCAAAGGGCACATGAAGGACTGGCTGGATAAACTGGAACCGAAGGAACGCATGATGCTCGCTGTTGGCGGGGTGCTGCTGTTGCTATTGCTGATATATGTTCTGGTGCTGGCTCCCATTCGTTCCGGTTACCAGTCACTCCAGCAGAGTGTTGCCGAGCAGCGGGAGACGGTTGTCTGGATGCAGGGCAGCGCGCAAAAAATCCAGCGCCTGAGAAGCAGCGGCGGTGCTGCAGCACAGGGACTGGGGGGGCGTTCACTGCTGTCTGTTACGGACAGCACGGCACGGGCCGCTGGCCTCGGACCTGCACTGAAGCGCGTTGAGCCGGAAGGCAGTAACAGTGTGCGCGTCTGGCTGGATGGCGCTACCTTTGATGTTTTCATTAAATGGCTGGGCACCCTGAGTACGCGGCACGGGGTTGACGCAGATAGCGTAACCCTGGAGCGCAACGAAGTGGCGGGGCGGGTCAATGCACGCCTGACCCTGGAGGCCGCGCTATAGTGCAACGTGCATGGCGGTTGCTTGCGCTGGGCGTTGCCGCTTACCTGCTGATACTCGTAACCACGTTTCCAGCGGCTCGCGTTACCGGAATAATGGAAGAACGGGTTTCCGATTTGTCTATTCTGGCAGTGTCCGGTTCTGTGTTTTCAGGGAAGGCCGGTCGGGTTGTCTGGCAAGACCTGGATCTGGGAAGCATGCACTGGCAATTCCGTCCGGTTGCATTACTGTTAGGCAGGATCGAATACCTGATTGAGCTGACGCACCCGGCTAATTCCGGGCAGCTTGTAGCCGGCATAACGCTGATTGGTCGTGCTTATGTGCAGAATCTGGAACTGGCGCTGCTGCCCGACCGGATACTCAATCACTATTCTCCGGTCGAGATACTAACCAGCGGAGAGCTGTTACTGGATTTTAAGGAAATAGATGTGAGTGATGTGTTCTCTGATGCGACCACCGGGCAGCTTGCATGGCAGGATGCGGTTATTCTGGAACCCGTGAATATGGTGCTTGGTCAGCTTCAGATAGATGTGCAGGGCAACAACGGGACGCTGGTCGGCGAGGTAACCGAGGGCGGTGAACTGGATGCTTCCGGTGAACTGTCGCTGTTGCCGGCCGGTGGATACCGGCTCAATCTTACGCTGCATCCGGGGCCTGACGTCGCTGCGGAAACGCTCGATATGCTGGAACATACAGCCCGTATGCAGCCCAATGGCGATTACCTGATAGAGCAGTCGGGTCAGTTCTAGCGGACGGAGCTGCAGTACTGGTGGCACGATGGATTTTCTGAACCTGTCTATACCCAAGCAGCATGACTATAACGATCCGACTGTGGAACGGGATGTTGCACGTCTGCAGTACTGGCTGACCAATCTGCCGCTGATGGATGTAGTGGAAACCGTGCGCCTTGTTCTCAGCGCGCTGGATGCGTTGAATGAGCAGAAACTGGATGTCGAGCAGCGCTTTCAGTTCATGGAGGTCTACCGAGCCACTGCGCACCGCCTGCTCTTTACAATAGACCCGGTACATTTGCGCCAGCTGGCATTGTCCAAGTCGCAACGCAAGGATGCTATTGATGGTGTTGAACGCTTGTTTGCAAGTATCACGGGCGGCTACAAGCTGGTCGTGACCGAGGTCTGCAATGCCGGTGTTGAGGGTAAGCCGGACCCTTTGCTGGGGCCAGCCATCAACCGTACACTGGAGCAGCTGGGGCTCTCCCTGCTTGACAGTTACCGCTTCTACAGTGAGGTGCAGCCGTTGCTGGTTGCCGAATCGCATCAGCTATACCGGTTGGCACGTCATTACGGACTGCTGGACAGCTGTATTGACAGCAACACCGACACGGATACGTCTGCCAGTATCGCGACGATATACCAGACCAGCATGCTGTTGTCGCTCACCGATCCGTTTCGGCTGGCGGAAGGCGAGGTGGATCTGCTGTTTGATGTGTTGCTGCAGCATGCGCAATTTTGCCGCATTGTTCCCGGCAGCCACTGGTCAGGAACGGGTGAAGGATTCTTTCTGATTGACCTGAAGAGCGATGCGTTGCCGCTGCCGTGTGCCGGCTTGCAGGCACCTGTTGCAGGGAAGGAGTCGTACATACTGGACGCCACTGCGGCACTGGCGGCCGTGCGTGAACGCCTGGCGAAGACGCCGGCGAAAATGCGCATGCAAAGTCCGGAGGCAATGGTGCTGCGCCGCTTGTTGCCGGAGACAGCGGGTGTAGACAAGCGCAGGGAGCAGCGTAACCCGGATGGCCGCTGGATAAATCTGCTGCGTGGCGTGGAACATACTCATGACTACCTGGTTTATGTGGCGCAGAGAGGTTCGGACAGTGCGGCGGAATCTCGCCAGGAAGCGATTGAGACCGCCGAATGCCGGGTGCTTGATTCCAGTGACAGCGGCATGAAGCTGG
>DAOVVG010000304.1 GCA_030632175.1 Gammaproteobacteria bacterium | reverse complement strand
CACCCCGGTAAACCAGGAAAACCAGCGGGCACCGCGGTAGCGGTCCATGACAAATTCTCGTACCAGGTGCAGCATCATGACGATGACCAGGGCGTCAGATGCATAGCGGTGCAGGCTGCGCATGACACCCGCGGCATACCATTGCACGTTGGTTATGTATTCCAGGGATTCATAGGCCTGGTGAATGCCGGGGTCGAAAAAGATATACAGGTAGACGCCGCTGACAATGACAATCCAGTAAAAGAACCAGCCAAGAGCACCGAGCTGGTGCATGGGATTCAGCTCAGGGCCGAAGGCCCGGTCGAAAAGATTTTCGACGGATTCAAAGGCTGCCCTGGTAACTGTGCGCAAGCCACTCATGTGTCGCAAATGTCCATGGTTGAATTTATTTTACCGGTCCGGGGGACGGAGCATTGCGCCAGGCAACGATGATAAACCAGGCGATCCCGCCAAGTATCAGCAGGCCGATAGCGATGCCAATGAACAGGGAGTAGTCGAAATGATACCTGCCTGTGGCTGGATCGTACACTGTGCAAAACAGTTTAATATTGTTTATCCAGCCCTCGACCGGTGAAGCGGCAACCTGCTTGTCATAGAGTATTTCCTTGAGCGGTTCCACCAGTGCAGGTGGCTCGGGGGCCATGCCGTAAATCTGCCGATAGACCTTGCCCTCTGCATCGACCAGCGTGCCCTGGATCATATGGTCAAAGCCCTTGGCCGTGCTGAAATAGCTAAAGCCCACGTCATTGGCGAGGCCTTTTATGGTTGCGGCACTGGCGCTGACAAACTGCCAGTTGTCGATGTCAATGTTGCGCTGTTTGGCAAACAGGCGCATTCGGTCCGGGGTATCGTTTGCAGTGTCGAAACCAACGGTCAGTACGGAAAAGCTGTCATCGCCGAGAGCCTCACGCGCAATACTGACGTTTTTTGCCAGGTTGCTCGTGACCGTCGGGCAGATGTGATAACAACTGGTGTAGATCAGACTGAGCAGCACCGGTTTACCGCGCATTGAGTCCAGTGTTACCCGCTTGCCGCTGCCATCCAGAAAGTCATAATCACCAATCGTCTGCCCGATGGCCGCCTGACTCAGGGCAAGAGCTGTCTTCTCGTTATAGTCCGCGCCCCTTTTATGCTCATGTTTGGCAGCATCGTGGTCATGCCCGGATTCGGTATTGATTGCCTCCATTGCAGGCGCCTGTTCCTGCACGGCAGTGGCGCTGCCCATGAAGAGCAGGCCCATGAAAATCAGGAGGTAGCCGAATGTTTTGTTACTGTCAGTCATCGCAAGTCTTAAATTTCATATCAGGTAATATTCTAATATATCGCGCTACACTCTGACAGGCTGTAGGTTGGGTTAAGGAGAGGCAGCGACGAACCCGACAACACCGTGGTTACCGGGAAGTAGTCCGCTAGATCAGCCACGCATCCAGAATGGCAGCAACCAGCAGCAGGCTCAGTTGTATCAGTGAGGCATGAAAGTTGATCATGGCCGTTTTCGCTGACGGGTTACGCACCAGTCCGATACTGGTCCAGACGAACCAGCCGCCACCGGTAGCAGCACCCAGCAGATAAATCCAGCCCATACCATACAGGACGGGCAGCAGTGACAAGGCGAACAGCAATACGGTGTGTGCCAGGATAATACGTGCGGCTGTCTTGTCCTTAACAACAACGGGTAGCATGGGTACGCCCGCAGCGGCGTAGTCATCCTTGTACTTGAAAGCGAGGCTCCAGAAGTGGGGTGGTGTCCACAGAAACAGCACCACTGCCAGAATCACCGGGGCGGGTGCCAGTCCGGGGTCTACTGCGGCGGCGCCGGCGAGGATGGCAAAACTGCCGGCCAGTCCACCGACCACGATATTCATCCAGGTGCGGCGTTTCAGCCAGACTGTGTAGACGACACCGTAGACAAACGCCCCGAGGAAAACATAGAACGCGGCAACGGCATTGGTTGCCAGTGCGGCTGCAGCGATGGCCGTCACCAGCAGCAGTCCGATACCGGTCAGCCAGTAACCATTGGCCGTAAACCGGCCAGTCACAAATGGCCGACCGCGGGTGCGCTTCATGCGCGCATCCAGATCGCGTTCCATGTACATGTTGAAGGCGCCGGCACTGGCCGAAGACAGCAACACGGCAAGTGCCAGTACCGCGATCTGCCAGGCTTCCGGCGCCGGCCCGGGTGCCACGGCGATACCCGCCAGCGCCGTCAGCATGATGGCTGTCCCGATGCGGATTTTGAACACCGAGTAGACGAGTGCCAGGGTCTCCTTCATCGGAACATCATCCTTTCTGTCGATTTACCGGAGCGGCCAGACTTCAGCCAGGTATTTCCAGTTGACGAAGTAGTAGAGGACGAATGTTACGAAGAACACGCCAACCAGAACCAGGGTTCCCGGGATCTTCGGATGTTCCATGCTGCCGTATTCGGTGGCAGTTTCCATGGTAAGGCCTTTCAGTGGCTCGTCACCGGTCTTTTTGCCAAACAGCAGGGAGCCGACGATGATCACAACAAACATGATGCCGCCGAGCGTTGCCAGCACGGCAAACATACCGTTCAGACCCATCATCAGGTAGGCCGCACCCGGGAAGTCGTACTTGATCAAGGCATCCGCACCGGAGATGTCCCAGTGACGGCGTGGAACGCCGAGTGTGCCTGCGCCCATCATGAACACCGAGATGCCCGTTACCCCGAGGCCGAATATATAGGGTTGCCACATGGCCATCTTCTTCATAATCAGCTCACGCTGGAAGATCAGCGGTACCAGCAGGTAGGTGGCCGCCATAAAGGCAAGCGTGGTACCGAGTACCACCGTTGCATGGAAATGGCCCGGTACGTAAATGGTGTTATGGATGATCAGGTTGATCTGCTCGACGCCCATGACCACACCGGAAAT
>DAOVVG010000254.1 GCA_030632175.1 Gammaproteobacteria bacterium | reverse complement strand
TGGTATCAGCGCAGTTAAGGCAGGCGCCACTTGCCAGCAAACGCTTCACAATTACGACCTCATTGATACGAGCCGCCAGAATCAGGGAGTTTTCGTCCTTGTTGATAACGCCGCCAATATCTGCGTCATTATCGAGCAGCACCTTAACAACTTCCGGGTGTCCGGATTTAATTGCTGCCAGTAAAACCGTCATACCTGACTCACTGCGCTGGTTCGCGTTCGCACCATCAGAAAATAGTTGCAGCACTACACGTTCATGACCTGATACAGATGCCAGCATGAGTGGCGACTCTCCTTCATAATTCAGGACATCAACCCTTGCACCTGCAGCAACCAGGTCCTGGACGATTTCATCATGGCCCTGCCAGGCAGCCCGGCCAAGTGCAGTATTCCCCCTGCTGTCACGTTCATTCTTATCCACTCCCTTTTTCAACATAAGCTTTACAATATCCTGCTGCCCACGCCATGCTGCTTCTATCAGTACCGGCATAGCCTGACTTGCATCTCTCTGCCTGATTCGCGCTTCTATATCAGGGCCCTCGGAATTTTCTGCAGAAGACACCCTGGCGCCCTTGCTCAGCAGTAGTCGCTCAATCTCCTTGTGGCCGCCACTTCTCGCGATATCCACGGCTGACCGGCCTTTTTGGTTCTTTTTATCAATCCTGGCTCCACTTGATACCAGAAACTGTGTGGCCTCCAGATTGCCAGAGCGTGACGCCATCATCAGCGGCGTATTACCGCCGGTGTCCGGGTAATCCAAACCGGCTTTTGCATTTACCAACAGCTTGAGGATTTCAGGATCCCCTGACTTCACCGCCTTAAGCAAGGCGGTGTCTCCATACTTGTCCTTATGATCGATGTCAGCATGCTGCTCTAAAAGGATGGCCACGAGTTCCGTATGCCCCTGTTCAGAAGCCTTCATAAGCACTGTTATGCCAAACTCATCCGGGGCATCAAGTGAAGCACCGTCACTAATCAAAGTCCTGGCCTGATCTACATCTCCTTTAATGACAATCCGATGCAACCTTTCCTCAAGAGATAGATTTTCATCCCCACCCCTGACCATGCTCCCGCTGTCCCCACGATCATCCATGCCCTTCAGCCTGGCATGCGCCATGGGATGCCCCTGCTTGTCCGCCTTTTCAAACCACAAGCGTGCTTGCTGCATATCCTTGTCGACACCCCATCCGTTTTCGAACAACACACCAAGATTATGCTGCGAATTAACGTGCCCCTGATCAGCCGCTTTCCGATACCATGCCGCTGCCTTGCCGTGATCTTTGGATACACCCCGCCCGGTACGGTACATCGCCGCCAACTGGTACTGGGAATCCGCATGCCCTTCTGCAGCCAGTTCCTCAAGTAACTTTACGGCCTGTTCAAAATTCCTGGTTCGTATTGCATACTGCGCGTCCTCATATTGCTTCATCCCGGCCAACACAGGAAAGGTCGCCACAATACAAAAAATGGCTACAAGAATTTTACTAATCATAGCGGTCACTAAATGCCTACGCCGTTCCATACCGGGTCTCTACTTCTATACCGACTTTTTTCAGGAAAGGCGTTGGTAATACACCACCCGCAGAAATAATGACGTTATCATTCTTGATTTCAAGCAACTCCCCATCATGATCAATCAAGACACTGCCTTTATTAATCAGCTTGACGTTTGAATTAAGGACTACCGTAAGCCTGCCCTCGGATTCTGCCTGCGCCACTTTTTTCCGGTTCTTTTCCTTGGCCCTCGAGAAAGCCCCTGAACGGTAGGATACAGTCACCCGGGTATCGGGTTGCCCGGCTATACTGACAGCCGCTTCCAGCGCACTGTCTCCTCCACCAACCACCAAAACATCCTGACCGCGGTATTGTCCGGCATCAATCAGGCGATAAACGACTTTCGGGAGATCTTCCCCGGGAACCCCCAGTTTCCGTGGTGTACCGCGACGCCCGATCGCCAGCAGTACAGTTCGAGTCCGGTAACTGCCCTTTGTGGTTGTCACCAGGTACCCTTCACCGTCCACTGCTATTTCCTCTACCCGTTCCTTATATTGAATAGTTACTCCTGTTTTCTTTTCGACCTTCTGCCAGAAAGCAAGCAATTGTTCCTTGGTGGTTTCAGTGAATTTGATCTTGCCAACAATGGGCATTTGAACCGGAGCCGTCATAACCAGCTTTCCACGCGGGTAATGGGCCACCGTACCACCCAGTGTCTCCTGCTCGACAGTTACAAAGTTGAGCTTGTTACTCAGGGCACCCAGCGATGCCGCGATGCCCGCGGGACCTGCCCCCACTATAACAAGGTCAAGGTACTCCTCTGTGCCATCCCCGACACCGCCCACCTTCAGAATATTTTCCAGCGCCTGACACCCCTGTTCAACTGCATTACGGATCAGCCCCATTCCGCCGAGTTCACCAGCAATAAATATACCCGGCATATTAGTTTCAAAATTCTCCTTGATATCCGGAATATCAACACCACGTTTCTCGGTGCCAAACACCAGATTAATAGCATTCACAGGGCAAGCCTTTTTACAGGCGCTGTGCCCGATACAATGCGTTGGATGAATCAGGTGCGCTTTACCATTGACCAGGCCAAGGACATTGTTTTCCGGACAGGCACTCACACACGAACCACAGCCAACGCATTTCACGTTGTCAATCACAGGATGCAGAGAAGGTGGTTCGGTGAGACCCTCTTTTATATTATCTTCAAGCGACACAAGGTTCGTCACGTGAATACGCTTTCTACTATAGATAAACCAGGAGAAAATCAGTACCAGGGGGACCAGATAAAACAGCAGTTTTATATCCATTGATCTTGAATGTTTCAGTACGACTGGAAGAGCAGGTTTGGCATACAAGTGTTAGTCGGCATTTTCCCGGGAAATCCTGAATAGAATAATCATCATTCGTTCGATACCTGTGACAGATCTCACAAACGGGAAAGTCAACGAGCAACTCCTGTGCCAGTGCGCGTAATGACCTGGACAATGCATGAACCAGCTTTTACACACTCCCTCGGTACCTGGAAATATTCTTTTTCTGTCGCTGAAAGGCAACACTGATTACGCCTGGTTTGTTGTATAGATACTCCAAACGTATCTACTTCAGAGACTTACTATTTGTTGCCGTTTGTCGTCGATTAACGTCGCCCTTTAAATTCAGCTACATAGAATATTAATTAGAAAGCAACCAGTGAATTTACCTTCTGTAATCCCCGATTTTCGTCCCTTTTGAAGCAAATTCAGCCCTTAAACGGCTGGTATCATTATTGCATATTTGGGTATATTTTCCCAATTTCTGTGTCACAGCGCACAGTGCAGGAACCGCATAATCAAGCAAAATAACGTAAGACAAACTTTTTATAAGGCTGATATGGCAATGACGATCACGACAGAGATAGCAATGGAGTTCACTAAACAATCCGCGTCAGACGCAGTAGAGTTTCCGGAAGATCTCAACCCCGGGAATTATTCTGCAGCCAGGCTTGTTTCACTGTACCGGCCCCGAATAGCCGGGCTGCTGGTTTATTTTTCATATGTGTTTGTAGCACTTTTGATTTATGCGGGCTGGCAACAACGTCTGGAATGGCCGTTAACCGCTGAATCTGGCGCGGGATACCTGCTGGGAATCATCGGTGCCAGCATGATGCTTCTGCTGTTGCTCTACCCCCTGCGCAAACACAACCGCTATCTGCGCAATATGGGGCCCGTTAAATACTGGTTCCGGCTGCACATGCTTTTCGGGGTCATGGGACCGGTGCTAATCCTTTTCCATAGTGGTTTCCAGCTGGGATCTCTTAATAGCAGCATTGCCCTGTTCAGCATGTTGCTGGTGGCCGGCAGCGGCCTTGTGGGCCGTTACTTCTATATAAAGATTCATCATGGCCTGTATGGGCGAAAAGCCACCCTTGAAGAATTGCAGCAACACTCGGAC
>DAOVVG010000040.1 GCA_030632175.1 Gammaproteobacteria bacterium | reverse complement strand
TTTTCTTCAATGTAGCGCGCCAGCTTTTCCAGTGTGCCGGTGATGCGGTAGGCCCTTTCCACGCCTACGCCCTGGATGCGTTTATGAATTTCGCCAAGGTCATGATCACGCTTGGATTCATAACGGCTGCGCAGGGCCTCGTTTTCTATGGCAACCGCGACATCCGGGTTGTATATGCAGAAGAAACGCCCTGCCGTGAGGCCCTCCTGCGCCAGTGCCCGTTGCCAGGAACCCACCACTTCCTCCGGGTTGTCATCCCGTGCGGTGGTATCCATCTGGTTGAGGATATAGACAAACTTGGTTGCATCCGCCCTGTGTATGGTGTCACCCACAAGGTGTACCAGGGTATCGCGCATGGCGCCCGGTTCCGGATGACGTGCGTCAAAAAACACCAGCACCAGGTCCGAAAGATTAATAATATGATCGGTAAGCCGCAAGGTGGCATTCCGCTGCGAGTCTGCGTCAAACCCGGGTGAGTCAATCATGATCCGGCCGCGCAGCTTCTCACAGGGGCTGGTTTTCAGCTGCAGATAGGTGTCTACACGTCGCCCCTCCCCGAGAGCAACTTTTTCGAGTTCGTTGCTGATTTGATAGAACGGGAAACGTGGATCTGCATCCAGCGCTGTACCCGGCAGTGCCTTGGTGCCGTGATCACTTCCGAAACAGACAACCGTGAACTTGTCATCGACGGCCTGGTTTCCGGTAGCCTGCAGGTGATGCCCCAGGTAATGATTGATAAACGTGGACTTACCCGCTGAGAAGGTTCCCAGCACCGAAATCATCGGCCACCACGATATCTGGGTTGCGAATGACTGATCGGCATCCAGGATCCCCATGGAATGCCCCACCTGGTCCAGGTGCCGATAGCTCTGTACAGCCTCAACGAGCACCGGATTTTCTTTCTTCAGGTGCTGTTCAAGATTTTTGAGTCGCTGCTTGATTGTTTTACCAGCGCTAAACATCAGTGCTTCCCTTTTAGATCGTTTCTGACACCCCTGAATTAAACAGGCTCCACCTGAAACCCTTCCCGCAGCAACCGCTTGTCAGCGACAAGACTCACACACCCGGTTACCAGGGCATCATTTTCATCGGTCCGGCAACTTGCTGCATATTATTGCTCATACGTCCCATATCGTTACGAATTTGATACATGGGGAGCGCAATAACGGCCATGGTAGTATTCATCTTGTCGAGTCGTACCAGCATATCTTTCATGGAGCGGGTTCCATCACTGGTATCAGTGGCGATATGCGTCAGATTGCCTGACATAATAGCAACATTACCTGAAACAGCCGTCATATTTGCAGCCACGTGATCCATGGAATTCACCACAGTATCCATGCTGTTGGCCAGCCGCCCGATATCGTTACTCAAGCTGTAAATCAGGAAAAAACCGTAAGCCGCGAGAATAATAAAGGCCAGCATTGACGGATAAACGACGAGTTCCCAGCGTCTGGCACTCGCTTCAAAGGTCTTGGCAAACTTGTCCATGCAGGTTGCCATGCTTTGCGTCATCCCGGAGTCATCACCAGCACCCGCTGCAACCCCGTTTTTATCTTGACAATCAGTCATCTACTTATACTCCAGCGTGATTAATTCTTTGCAGGGGCCGCAGTATAACCAAGCTGCCAGCAAATAACGCCATTGACTTTCAGAGTGATATATCGCTCAGAATTCGCCTTCAGCACCGCGATTCATAATATCCACGATCGTATCCTTGACCTTGCTGGCTTCCTCAAAGAGTTCCGCAGGCAGCTCCGTACCACCGTGGATCATCATGTCCATATTGAGACTGTACAACCACAGCTTGCCAGACTTGTCTTCCACGACCGATATTCGGCAAGGCAAGTAGGCAGAAAAGGCATCCGAGTAATCCACCATCTGCACAGCAGTCAGCGGGTTACAGAACATGTAGATCTTCAGGTAACGCTGTTCCTCGCCCGTCATCGCAGTGACTTGCTCGGAAAGTGGCAATTCGCCCACGTTCTTGATGTTATGTTCGTTGGCAACGAAACGCATGGTATCTTCCACGTCGGTTGCACTCAGGCCGTCGGCAACCGGACGCTTCCAGACAGTCGCCTCAGCAGCATTTCCGGTGGCCAGCAAGCTCTTGGTCATATCCATGTAAACCTGTGGTGACATCGGGTCAAATTCCCTGAGGTTTTGCAAATTCTTGATGTCCTGCATACCAAAACCATAGGTCATCGCAATCCATACCAGCCCGGCCACCAGAACGAGCCCTGTCAATGCCAGCAAATTCCAGATCAATTTAATCATGACTTTCCCCTTACTGCTCCCAGGTTCAAAAAAGTGATTCTCAGGGCGTGTTCTGACTGGCAGCGTTAACCTGCTGCTCAAGTTCATCCGCCTGTGTACCGTTTAGCCCGCTAATAACGTCAACCAGTTGCCTGGCCTGCACTACCATGCCTGCCTTAATCATGCGCACACCTGCCTCATAGTAGGCCGCAGCGGCATGTTCCCATTGTCCCTGCGCAAAATACATATTCCCGAGTTCACCATAGCCGTCCGGGTTATCAGGCTCGATCTGTATCAGCTGGCGGTAGTATTTTTCTGCGCTTTCATAATCACGCAGCCAGTAAGCCTCCCTCGCCACCGCAAGTAACTCATAGGCGCTTTTTTCATGGTTACTGTCCATTGCAGCAGCGGGCGCTTCCGAAACCAACGGTCCGGGCATCGAAGCAGACGGTTGAGCTGATTCCAGCGCGAGTGATGGCTCATCAGTTGCTGATGATTCAGGCGCTGCGGATACTGCTTCATCTGCAGTGTCAACGACAGACAGAGCAACCGGCTCATCTTCACGCGGGTCAGGTGCCTCTTCAGTCAGCGGCGAGTCTGCAGATGGCTCATCCGGGTCACTGCCAGCAACCGCATCGTCCGTTACAGAATCTTCTCCTGAAACAGTTTCGGCCTGCGTTGAACTTGCCGACGGTTCCTCCTCAGTCACAACAGTAACGGCATCACTTGCAGCAGAATCCTGCCCTGCATCACCGTCCGGTACAGCTGTCTCCGGGGCTACCGGTGGATGCGCAGCAGTATCACTTTCTACCGTAATGTCAGGACTCGCTGCCGGGGGCGCATCAACAGTGCTACTGTCATCTGCTTCAACACTGCCGGTTTCTTCCGCCGGTTCAACCGCTGCCGATTCTGTTACCGCAGGCTCAAGACTCGAGGCCACTGCGTCAGGCTGTGAACGGTCCACAGCACCTGACGGTTCACCTTCCCCGGTGCTCGTTTTATCTTCAATGACCAGAAATTCCGGTAATTCCCATTCCGGGAACAAATCACCACGATACATTAGCGCAATGGCGATTAATGCCACCAAGGCAAGTGCACAACCGTGACTCAGAATACGCGCAAGTAAATTCATGATGCCTGCTCCTTACTCCTCAAATTGGATTACTTTTCGACGATATCCGGATAAAGCGCTGCAGCCAGTGTACGAAATTCACTGGCCGCCTTGCTCCGCGGCCACATCTCGAACACGGTCAGGCCTTCGCTAAGCGAACGTCGAAAATTGGTTCTCATCTTCAGTCTGTGCGGCAAAACAATATCAATTCCGGGCAGCATCTTTAGTGCTGACTCGGTTTCATGCGTTTCACGTATGGCCTTGTTGGTGTCCGCACGATTCACAAAGGCGATTATTTGCTGACTACCGCTCATCTTGATGACATTCAGGTCGGGGCCAATGATATGCAAAAAACGCTGTGTCGCCCATACATCCGGCTGACTTGGCGGAACAGGAATCAGTATCCGGTCGGCAGCACCCATGGCTTCCTTCATGGCAGCCATATTGGCCGCGCCCACATCCACAATAACTTCGGCACCATTATGCGATTTTAGCTGTTCCTGCAACACAGCACGTACGGAATGAATGGTCAGATCGGGCTTGTTACCTATATCCTTTCTCAGCATACCAAGGTCGCTAAGCGTACATTGGGGGTCCAGATCATAGCCAACCACTGGCCGGCCATGCTTCTCAAGCCAGACTGCAAGATTAAAAGCGACAGTACTCTTGCCAGAACCACCCTTGAGATTAGCGATAACTGTAATCATTGCCTGAATATATTCCTTTGCCTGGTACGAAAAATTCTGTTGTTAAGCTGATAAGCAGGATGCAGCCGCTGCGACCAGACCTTGATGAAATTACACTTACAAAAGGCGTAGCCCTTCAGCGGATTCTACGGGTACTACCAAACATTTCCATAATAATTGGCAGGCGGCACCACCCCGTATGGTCCTGTATTCCAACCCGGGTAGCCGCCACTTGCCGGTATCCCTGCTGGCGAATAATTGGTATTTGGCGGCCAGGACTCCTGCGAAGCGTTTGAACGACTATTGTCTTCCGAAGTTGCTGCTGTGTTTCCCCATGGGCGCTGCCCATACTGTGGCCCGGAGACACCGTATGGTTGCTGCGGCTGGTACCAGGGTTGCGCCGGCTGGGTAACGGGTTGTTGATACGTCCAGCCCTGTTGCTGTTGAGCCGGGACGTACTGCTGCCCCTGAAAAACAATAACAGGAGACGGTTGCATATAGACAGGTTGCTGTGCAGTAATAGCCCACGGTTGTTGTGGAGCATTACCCTGACCAGATAGCTGTGGCGATATTACCCGGGATGACTGAGTGGCTGATGATGGAAAATTGCCCTGCGGTGTCGACATATGCTTTGGAGTTGGGTGCCACTCTCTGACAGGTAACGGGACAACCCCTGTTTCAGCTTGCACGTCCTGGCTGGCTGGTTCTTTGACCTGATCACAGGCAGCCAGTAATGCAACAGTAAAAAGAAATATGACCCTTAATACAATAGCGTTGGCAGATAAACCGGCTTCGGGAGTCATATTATTCAGACGATTTATGGTGTCCCCTCTCTACCCCGATTCCCGTAGGACTGTCGATTATTCATCATAGCGTCATACACCGGGGGCGGTGGCACCTGTTGCGAAGGTCGATGAACAGGCGCGCCATAATAACCCATCGGTGGCATGTTCCTGTAACCAGGGTACCCCGTCCGGACCGGGTAGCGTGGAGGGGCCGGATAATTGTAAGCGGGCATCATACGATTGTAATGACCCGGAACCGGTGGCGGTAATACAACCTCTCTGGCATCCAGATCTGCAGCAGGGCTGTCCTCGGTCTCGGACATCACAGGCATGCCTGCGGCTGGCGGGTTTCCCAACGCCTCGGCAGGAATACCGGCCATCGGTATTTCACGCGCTACAGTGGAAGCCTGTTCCACCACCGGTAGCAGCGGGAGCATATCCTGCCCGGGAATACGCGGATCCAGATTGACCGAATGGTAAGGACCGGGCGGTGGTGGCGCCGACACAACAGCCCAGTCTTCAGAGTATGTGTAGCCTGGTGGTTCTGCACCGGCATCTGCCATCACAGGCAGCGCCACAGGCAACGAGATCAAAAAAAACGAAACACCCGTCAAACCACGTCTATTCATAATTCTGTTTCCCCTGTTTTCTAAGGCTGGAAAATCAGCAAAACTTTCAATGTACTTATGATCAGCTTAGCTCAAATCCTGTTTCAGGCGAATACCGCGCCGTTTGTTGCCTACAACACCGTCCGTATCTTCATCAGACACCGGTTCATCATGCGTATCTGCCTCAGTGACTGCCGGCGTCTCGGGCGGCTGGCTGCTGGACGCTGCTGATGTCTCAGGCGGTGGTGGCGGTGCGCTCGCGGCCTTGGATGGCGGCGTCTCGCGTGGTGGCGGTGGCGTGCCCTTGACCTTGCCTGGTGGCGCCTCGCGTGGTGGCGGTGGTGTGCCTCCGGCCTTTGATGGCGGTGTCTCGCGCGGCGGCGGAGGCGTACCACCTCCCGGTGGTGTCTCGCGCGGCAGCGGAGGCGTACCACCACCCGGCGGTGTCTCACGCGGCGGTGGAGGTGTACCACCGCCCGGTGGTGTCTCACGCGGTGGTGGAGGTGTACTACCACCCGGTCTCGGTGGAGGTGGCGTTCCGCCACCGCCCCTGCCACCAAAAATCTTCTGGAATCCCATGAGCACCATGGTGAAGACAGCTTTGATGATGATAAAGAACCAGGAGAACAGGGAAAAGATGCCGCCCCATAACCGCATTAACAGAGGCGTCCCGGATTTTTCAGCTAATGCCTGCAGACTCTCTTTCTCCACTATCTCGAAAGCCGGACTGACTTTTACGTGGCCATCATCACTGGTTTCAACGTAGAACTGCCGGCGGGCACTGATACAACCCAGCGGAATAATCAGCAGTGCCATAACGGTCGCTACGCCGGCACCAAACAGCAGACTGATCGCCATACCGTTAAAAATCGGATCGTCCAGGATCGCAAAAGCGCCGGCCATCAACGTCAGGGAAGTAATAAAGATAGGACGCATGCGCAGTTCCGCGCCACGTATAGCCGCTTCCTTTACCTCGTTGCCCTTGGCCACTTCCAGCTTGACGAATTCAACTATCAAAATAGATTGTCGGACGATGATGCCACCCAGGGCGATCATGCCGATCATGGAAGTTGCCGTGAATTCTGCGCCCATCATCCAGTGCCCGGGAACGATCCCCATCATGGTCACCGGTATCGGTGACATAATCAGACCGGCCAGTGCGAAGTTTTTGAACTCCCAGACAATCAGGCCATAGATCAGGATCATCGCAGCCATAAAAGCACCGCCCATGTCACGAAATGTTTCGTAAGTAACCGTCCACTCCCCGGTCCACTCATAGGCGGAAACAGAATCGTCCGATGGCGGACCAAACAGGTTCCACGGCATGGTTTCCATGCTAACGCCATCAGGTGTTGTGTACTCCTTCACCATGTCCTCAATATCCAGCATGCCGTAAATCGGAGCACCGAGGCGTCCCTGCATTTCTGCCGTTACATACTCGATACCGCGCAGATCCTTTGTATAGATAACAGGATCCTCGTAACCCTTCTTGAATACTCCAAGTTCAGACAGCGGAATAGTCTTGCCATCCGCCGTTGGAATCGGGAGATCGCCAAGGCGCGACACCTGGGAACGAACCGCCAGCGGGATCTGCATAACAATATAAGTCGGCTCAAGGACTGAACCTCGCTTGATGTCGCCCAGCCTGTAGCTGCCCATAGCCATGGACAGACTGCCATTGATGGTATCAACTGAAATACCACGACGAACCGCCTTCTCGGTATCCACATCGAAGCGCCAGTATTCATAAGGGTCTGCCATGTAGCTGTCTACATCCACCACGTCTTCTACCGCATCAAACATGGCCAACAGGTCCGCTGCAACCTGGCGTCTTGTTTGCGCATCCGGACCATGCACTTCAGCAACAAGGGTATTCAGTACCGGTGGCCCGGGAGGCATTTCAACGACAGCAATGCGGGCACCCATACGGTCAGCAATCGGCTTGAGAATTTTCCGGGCCTCGACAGCGATGGCGTGACTGCCACGATCGCGATCATTCTTGTCCTTCAGCATGACCAGTAAGTCACCTTCCCAGGCGCGCTGTCGGAGGTAGTAGTGCCGCACCATGCCGTTAAAATTAAACGGTTGGGCAATTCCCGTGTAAGCCTGGACTGCAGTTACCTCGGGAATCGCCCGAACAGCATTGGCCAGTTGCATGGTCACGTTGGCCGTGTCCGGCATAGCTGTACCTTCGGGCATGTTTACGATGACCGAGAATTCCGGTTTGTTATCAAACGGCAGCATTTTCACAGCAACATGCTGTGTATAGAACGTTGCGCACAATGCAGCGGTTAAACCGATAATGCTGAACAGGAAGATCAGGCCGTATTTACGGTTATTGATCAGCGGCATGATGATTGGACGATAGAACTTGCTGATGCGTTCATGCGCGCGTTTTTCTTTTTCTGCTGCCTTCTTCAGCGCATCATGCTTGGGTGCCACCTTCACAGCCATCCAGGGTGTAAAAACAAAAGCAGCCACCAGCGAGAAGAACATGGCGGACGCGCCGAGCACCGGAATCGGCCGCATATAGGGCCCCATCAGCCCGCTCACCCAACCCATCGGCAACAACGCTGAAATAATGGTGAATGTAGCAAGAATGGTCGGGTTACCCACCTCGCGCACCGCATCAATCGCAACCGCGACGCTGGTTTTACCCTTCTCCAGCCAGTGTCTGAAAATATTCTCAACCACCACGGTCGCGTCATCGACAAGAATACCGATGGAGAAAATAAGTGCGAACAGGCTAACGCGGTCAATCGTGTAGTCAACCATCATCGCCCACCAGATAGTGACCAGGATAACGACGGGGATGATCGAAATAACAACAAAGGCCGCCCGAAAACCGAGACCGACCAGGCACAGTATGGAAACGATAAACGCCGCTTCCAGCATGGCACCGAGCAGTTCATTAACCTTGTCATCAGCCGACTTGCCGTAGTCGCGGGTGACCGTGATATTGACATTGGACGGGATCAGCGTGCCCTTGAGTAACTCGACCTTTTTCAGAATACTTTTGGCCACTTTCACACCATTGGTGCCTTCTTTCTTGGCTATGGCAACGGTTACCGCCGGGGCGCCATCTGCATCTTCGGTATCTCCCTCGTAGGCGGGCCCGGTAAAGAAGGCCACCATCTGGTCAGGTTCCGACGGCTCTTGAGAAACCCGCGCGACATCCCGAACATAGACAGGCGAGCCCTTTCTGATAGCAATAACCAGTCGGCCGATTTCCTTGTCACTGGTCAGGAATGAACCGGTACGTACAGCAAATGACAAGCCTCCCGATTCAACATCGCCGGCGGTTTTCTCGGAATTGGCCGTCTGGATAGTTTGCGCAACCTGCTGCAGGCTAATGCCATACCCGGACAGGCGTTCAGGCATCACCTCAACCTTGACCTGGTCTTCGCGGCCGCCGACGACGAATCCCTTGCCGACATTCTTCACTTCACCGAGGCGCTGCAATAAATCAAGTGACAGCAGTCGTAACGCACCGTCGTCAACATCTTCCGACCACATCGTCAATGTGACCACGGGAACATCATCTATCCCCACCGGTTTAACCAGAGGTTGGGAAACATCTGGAGGAATTTTGTCAATATTGGACTGCAGCTTGTCATGGACCTTGACCACCGAGGCGCCCATATCCTCGCCAACCTTGAAGCGCACGGTTACCATGGCACGACCACGCTCGGTGGCCGTGTAAGTATGACGCACTCCGGGGATTTCCATCAAAATGCGTTCCAGCGGCTCGGTGACCAGACTG
Source organism: Gammaproteobacteria bacterium (assembly GCA_030632175.1). GTDB lineage: Bacteria > Pseudomonadota > Gammaproteobacteria > UBA9214 > UBA9214 > UBA9214. The sequence goes on along the minus strand of DAOVVG010000040.1, from coordinate 4,892 downwards.
GTAACCTGTTCGGCAGAGGCCCCCGGGTACTGCACAAACACATCGATCATAGGCACCGAGATTTGCGGGTCTTCCTGCCGGGGAGTAAACATGAGGCCGATCAGACCAACGAACAGTGCCACGATAAGTATCATGGGTGTCACCGGGGAGGTGATAAACAACCGTGCCGTTCTTCCCGCAATCCCCAGTGAGTGAGTGTCGTAATTGACAGGGGTAGAAAATTTCTTTTCTTGATCAGCCATACTCTGGATCCGCCTTCTTATATGCCTTGTCCGGTACGATCGGAGTCTAATTCACGCCTGTTCAGTACCGATTATTCTTCTGCGCTTGATGGTTCTTGCGCCATAAGTGAAGATTTTCGCGCGTACAATACGCGCTACATCTTCAGACAGGTTATTGCCACGAACTGTTTGACTCGCCCTGCGCCGGCCCCTTTCCCTGAACAACAATGCGTTCACCTGCACGCAAACCGGAAAGCACCGCTACACCATCAACACCCACATCATCACCGGTCCTGAGCAGCCTGAGTTCACGCTCGTTATTTTCATTCATCACGTACACGCCCGGCAGACTGCCACGCCACACCAGGGCCTCCTTGGGAACAACAGGAAGATCACGCACCTTGGCATTAATGTCATTAATCATCACCTCGGCATACATGCCGGCCCCGCCTGGTGCACCTTGCGGCAGTTCCAGTTTGACGGTTACTGTATGACGATCCGGATCGGCTACCGGAAAAACCTGGACAACGCGTGCCTGGATATCAACATCGCCCACATCAAGCCTGGCCGGAAATATCATGCCTTTCTTGACGCCCGGCATCAGTCGCGCAGGAACCTCGACCTTGATCTGCAGCTTGGACATATCTGCATACTTGAGCAACGGCTGACCGGGCTGTACCGGGTCACCGACTTCGACCAGTTTCTTGGTAATCACACCGTCAAAGGGGGCAACCGACTTTGCATCACGAATCTTGGTGTCGATCGTATCAATCGCTGAACGGGCGGCGACAATCTGGGAACGCGCCTGCTCCAGCTGCGTACCGGATTGATACCGCTGGGCATAACGATCATAACCGGGAGAAGAACCGCTACCAACCATGCCTTGCATGGGGTTGGTAAACTGCTTCATCATGGAACCCAGGCCGCCCATGGCATCATTCTGCTCACTGCCATAGGGCGAGATCAATTCCCTGTTGTACTGCACACCGGCATTCCGCAATGCAGCTTCTGCATTCGCCAGATTTGCCCAGGCTGAACGACGCTGCGCCAGCAGGTCATCATCGTTAATGGCAATCAACTCGGCGCCAGACTTGAAGTGATCACCCTCTTCACCGGCAATGGCTTTAATACGACCTGGAATCTGTGCCGAGAAGGTAACGTCTTTAAATGGTACAACCGTCCCACCCAGGGACACCGTTGCCCCAACCGGGACACTGGGAACTGTAATGACAGAATCACCCGACCCCTGCGCCAAAACTCCGGCACCCAGCAAGCAGCCGGACAGAAAACCAATAACAGCAATATTTCTGATTAACATTGTTAATCCTCACACAATGACGTGACACAGACAGGCAACACATTTAAAAGAACCGGCGCTGTAAAAACAGCGCCTTCCTGACAATCAGCCAACAGTTTCCAGGTTATAAATAAACCCTTGCGGGCTTCTTTAACGATTTGAGGGAGCGGAGAGCAATCCTAGTTATTGTTATCCACAAGCCCATTAACAAAAGACGCAAACCTGACAGAATCAGGCACGTCCCATTACAGTAAAACTCTTGATAAACGGACCGGCCATACGTGGATCCTTGATCATGGCGCCGTAGTCACCCACATTGAACTTCATCTTGCGCGAGGTATACGCCATGCCCAGTCCCATCATGCCAGGCGGTTTTGCCAGCCATTTATTCCAGTTGTCGAAACTGGCCCGAATATCCCAGCTCAGTTCCTGCCCGTCATAAATTCCGGCATCGGCAACCTTGCCATTAACCACATTAAGGTAACCGCGCGGTGTGTCTTCGCCATCAAAACCATATGCTATTACAGAATTAAAGCCGATCTTCTCAAGTGCACCTGAAAGATCAGACTCAGAATTCCATTGATCCATATAGCTCTTCATCCATGCATCAGAAAACAGGTCTGCCATTTTTTCGTCCCCTCCGGATCCAATTCCGAATAGTTGCTTAAATCGAATGTAAATACCGGTTTATCTGGATAAAAACCAGTACTTATAGCACGCACTAAAATATCAAAATCACACACAGAAATACAGTAATATTATTTTTGCGGCCCGGTATGCTCCGCCGCATCTGCACGCCTGTAAAGCGTTACATGGTAGACTCAATCCAGCCGGTCAGCCCCCTGAAGCTGCCGACGAAAAGTGAAAATTAATTAATACGAATGTCAGGCCGACAGGCTGCTTTCAGGCTGAATAAAATGACAATTTGTCGAATTAATTAACATAAGACTGACACTTCGGGCTACCCTAACTCTATGTATTAACTGAAATTCGCTCGGCACTTTCGTTACATACCGTCAAAATAATTGACAAACACCACGCGGAGCATCGGTGACAGGCAAAAACGAGGCAAATAATAACGACCTTAAACATAAGGTTATTACTAAACGGTACAGGATTTGCACGAGTTTGGGTGTGCTTTCCCGATAAAAAACACAATGACAGGCGGCTACCACGTGGAACTTGAACCGAAAACAATTGACGACAGAGCAATCGAGCAGCGCGATCTGGACAGACGCAAACCGTCCCTGAAAACGCTGTGGGGCGCACTAACCCGTCACAGACGTCGCAACTCACGGCGTGAAAACGACCATATCAACAGTTACACCGACTGGTATGGCCACTGGCCACTGGCCGCAACTTTCACCATTATCCTGCTGTGCTTTGCAGATGCTTTTCTGACGACCGTGTTACTTAGCAAGGGCGCCGTCGAGCTAAACGGACTCATGGATTACCTGATACAAAGAGATATTCACCTGTTTACCGTGGTAAAAATGTCTGTCACAGGGGTGGCGCTGATTATCCTTGTGCTGCATTTCAACTTTCGCGTCTACAAGTACATCTCTGTGCGTTACCTGGTATACGGACTTGTACCACTGTACTCATTGCTCATCTTTCATGAGCTGACCATGCTTGCGAGTATCTGATCATGTCCCCGGCACACAACCGGGGACATATTACCCTGTGTTATTCCTGCTCGCGGACTTCTGCATCCGTTTCTGTCAGCAGTTCACCCCAGTCTGTGCGCTGTTCCATCTCAGCACGATTTCCCTCGGACACATAAGCATCACCCGCGCGTGATTCCCAGCCACCGCCCAATGCCTTGTACATAGCGATCAGATTAAGGGCAATGTCACCCCGCGTATTGGTCCAGCGATCCTGCTGCAGTACCAGCGTGCGCTCGGAGTCAATCACCCGCTGAAAATCAACAGCACCTTCACGGTACTGAATATTCGCGATTTCAGTTGATTTCTTCGAGGCCGTTGCCGCCTCTTCGCGAAACCGGCTCTCCTGTTGCGACTGGATAAAAGCCACCATGGCATCCTCCACTTCCTGATACGCCGTCAGCACGGTGTTCTGGTAGTTCACAATGGTCTGCTGGTAGCGCGCGTCCTGAACACGCACATTATTCTTCAGGCGACCATAGTTAAGGATATTCCACTGGAACGTAGGTCCGGCAATGTAGGTCAGGCTGTCGGAATCAAACAAATCACCAGCACTGCTGCTGTTAGTGTCACTGGTGGCGTAACCAATAGAGCCAATCAGGGAGAATCTCGGGAACAATTCTGTTCTGGCGACACCAATGAGCGCACTCTGGCTGGCTGCCTGCATTTCTGCCAGTTGCACATCCGGTCGTCTGCGTAACAGTTCTGCCGGCACACCGACGGCAATGTGTGTTGCTGCTACCGGTATATTTCCCGGCCCACCGAGAATATCTGCCAGATCGGACGGCGGCATACCCAGCAGGGTACTGAGACTGTTTTTCGCCTGGCGCAATGACTGGCGCAGTGCCGGTACCTGTGCACGGGTTTCGGAAAGATTGGACACGGCCTGCTGCACATCGAGTTCCGTTGTCGCACCGTTGGTAAAACGCACGTTGGCAATGCGCAGGCTTTCCTCCTGCAACTTGATATTTTCCTGTGCAATCAGCAGACGTTCTTCCAGCGTCCGGATAATGACATAGGTACGTGCCGCTTCAGCAGACAGACTGACGAGTGCGTTGTTATAGTCCGCTACACTCGCCGAAAGGTTTGCATCCGCCGCCTCGATACCACGTTGAAAGCGGCCCCAGAAATCTATTTCCCAGGCCGCATCAAAACCTGCCTGGTAATCCATAAAATTCTTGTCAATACTGGAGCTGTAATTGGGGCTGTTCTCGCTCGCTCGATTTTTGGTTGCGGATCCGCCTGCCTGTTGCAGCTGCGGGTACTGGATGCCGACGGCAATACCCAACTGGGCGCGTGCCTCCATTATTCGCAGCCCGGCGATCTGCAGTGACAGATTTTGCTGGTAGACCATCTCAACGATTGAATTCATCACTGGATCGTTGAATACCTGCCACCAATCAAGCTTGTCGGGTGATTCGCTGCCAAGCTTGCCACTGTCATCTTCGGACCATTCGGCGGGTTCAGGCGCATCCGGTCGGCTAAAGTCGGGTCCCAGTGTTGTACATGCACTGGTCAGGACCAACACGCCGACCAGGCAAAAGCACTTGAAACCTGAGCCACAGGCACCTGAGGAAGAGCATTCTGTTTTAATATTTCTCATATTAAATGGATACATCCTGATGATTGAAACTTGCTCATCAAAAACCTGTGTAAAAGTTTTATAAAAAGCAATTCACGCCTCTTGATAAACTAACCCTTTACTGACAC
>DAOVVG010000150.1 GCA_030632175.1 Gammaproteobacteria bacterium | reverse complement strand
CGCCACCAGTTTTTATCTTGTGACAGCATGTACATTGAAAAAACATGATCTGTCCAAGGATATTGTCTTTCTCGACATCTGACTCATCCAGAGGTTCCAGAATAGCAAGAGACCCCCCGTCAAGCCAAAGCACGATTCGACCCTGCTTGTCTTCCATCAGGTCACGTATTCTTCCATTACGCTGAAGCACCTGGACGGGCTCAATGTATATGACACGCCCTTCACGTACACGTAACCGCCAAAGAGACTGCTTGTAGGAAGCGACGAGCAGATCCCCTTCCCATAAAGGGAATAGATCATTTTCGACTGCAATCACATTAGAGACCGCTATCGAAGGCACCCACGCATAAACAGGACGCTGGTACCCCTCGTGCTGCCCTTGATTTTTGCTAAGTGGCCAAACCTTTTCTCCGTATTCCGTGCCATATGTCACCATTGGCCACCCGTAGTTGGCATCTTGCAAAACCAGATTAAGTTCATCACCTCCACGCGGCCCATGCTCGGTCAGCCAGATGGCCCCGTCCGACCCTGCGTACAGACCTTGCGGGTTTCTGTGTCCACTGCTGTAGATTGCAGCGGCACCTGTATCCGGATCGATCAGAACGGTCTTTCCGTACGAAACACCATCCTTTTGAGCCAGGATTTCCTCCCGGTTCCACCCATCCACCTGGTAATCACCAACAGAGAAAAGGAGTCTGCTGTCATCGAGCAAAACCATCCTCCCCCCCGAATCGGCTCCTTTGAATCGATCCCCCCTGCGCCCTTTGGTGACGGGCAGACAGGGTTCTGAGTCGTATACTGTCTGCCACTCAACATCTGCATTACCTGACAGGAAAGCCGCATAATCTCCCTCAACACTGGAAATTCTCAGCACAGAGCAATGCTGTTCTGAATTCCAGTGATGGTAGGCGGCAAAAAGTCGGAATTTCTCGCCTTTTTCCTGTACCAGGATATCTGTAACCCGATACAGCCACACATCATCTTCACCGCCATCCGCCCGAAACGCATCTACGTTAAGAGGTATACGAGGTTCAAGGTGCCTGGTTTTCAATTCGTCAGTCTCGGTGTTCAATGTAATGAAATAGAGATCCCCCTGCCCTGTGGCTAACAGATAGCCATCATTAAAAGTTGAAATCCCGCCACCATTGGTCGCCAGTGGGCCACAACGCTCCTCTGTCCCCGGACAATCATCTATATAATTTCTATAGATCAGGGCCTTCATGTTGTAGAACTCGGTACTGATCACTTTCTGAAAGCGCTGCGGCCCGGGAACGCCGCCTGTCAGTTGAGTGACAATATCTTCAGCCATTAATTGCATCAACAAGGTCATAAGAGCGACAATAATGATTAGCGGTTTTTGAAGTGCCGATGCGAAACTGAATGACAGCAGGATGAAAATCGCCGCAAAAACAAATGTGGATAACAGGACAGGGCGGGAAAAGTATGCGCCTGTCAATAACAACAGGAAGAAATAGACGCCAAAAACTGAAAATACCACCAGGATCAGATCACGCAGAGATACCGTTTTTCCGTTACGCGATAGCCACGTTAAAATCAGTACACAGGCTATATATGACAGTGCGATACCAAGCAGGAATGTGGACTCGCTATCCGAAAGGGACCAGGCTGGTTTCCCAAAAATCAGCAGCCCCGGGATCAAAACAAGAGCCAGGACAGCAATGCAGTGCCATGCCATCCAGAATGCAACACTGGATTTTCTAGTAAATTTCATAGTCTCGCTAGTATCTGCTTTTAGATTTTCAGTTCATCCAGAGAACCGACGCCCATCCAGGCTTTCTGGCTCTCAATATACTTTTTGCTTGTTAGACGGTCCAATCGGCCTACCATAAATCCAGCGATGCCGACCAAACGTACAAACTCCATTACAGAGAGTACGTACCATTTCATTTCCGGCCTGTTGTTTTTCTCTGCTGCCTGCCTGGCTTGTGGCAAAAGATTCTGTCGTAAATGCTGAGAGAGTGGGTACACGGAAAGAAGCATTAGCCAGGGGGACAGCAGCCCCAGCAACAAGGGGACCAGTATTGCCGCATGATATTTTATATTAATAATATATCCTTGTGTGCCTATGCCTGCCTGAGCATTACACCGGGCAAAATTAAAGCGTTGTTTGGCCAATGCACGCCATGTTGCTCGCGGCCGCCAGCGGACAATCGCATCTCTGGCAAACACGAAATGGCAGCCAAGCTGGCGCAGCCGGATATTGAATAATGTATCCTCTGCAACAAACAACCATTCCGGGTAACCATTCGCCTTTTCCCAGGCAGATTTCTTGAAGGCTAATGATCTGCTTGATGGGTAATAACGCGCTGCTTCCGTTTCATCTCTGTCGGGTGGAAACGTAGCAAGCGACACGGCTTCCTCGAATATTGAGTGGCATATGAAACGGAAGTTTCCAGCGACCACATCCGGTTGTGGATCCTGGTCAAAGCATTCCAGGATATTTTTCAGCCATGTTTCAGTCACCATACAGCCGGCATCAGTAACAGCAATTATGTTGTTTGTTGCCCTGCTAATACCGAGGTTGCGCCCCTGGGCAATATTGCAATCCTGCGAGATCAATACGATCTCATCACGCTTCGAATATTTTTCCAGTATTTCACTGGTGCCATCGGTGCTGGCCCCATCGACTATTATAATTTCTGCAGGCTTGATACTTTGCCTGAGTAGCGAATCAATGAAGGCCACAATAGTATCCTTTTCATTGCGGACCGTGGCAACAATGGTAGCCGGCAGGGATACCATGATCACTAAAGACCTTCAGGGTGAGCAAGAAAATACCAACAGCCCTTCTGGGACGTGAACTCATGCCTGGTCAGTGGCTGCTTTTGCGACAACCAGTCCGGAAACAGGGAAAGTCTGAGCCCGCATTGTGTAACCAGCATGTCATATATATCTTCTGATGATACTCCAAACATCAGACTGGAAGACTCACCATGCTCAAGAACAATGAACGGCTTATCTCTTTTTATCGTATCAAGGGCGCCGGATATAACGAGCCCCTCGGCGCCTTCTACATCAATTTTAATAAAATCAACCTTTGTATCCGCTGGTATCACCTCATCGAGACGTTCGGTTCGTACAGAGATTTTTTGCCGTGGTAATTCTTTTTGAATGGTCTCACGCCTATTCAATCCGCTCAGGGCAAGCTTGTCAGGCAGAATATAGAAACTTGTCTCCCCGGACTTGTCACTGAGTGCGTAATTAAAGATCCTGGCAGAGTCAAAGTCCTTGCAGAGCTGTTCGTAAAGGTGCGGTATAGGCTCAAAGGCGAAATGAATACCTTTCGGCGCGCAGCGCAGGTACTCTGCCAGAAACTGACCTTTATGACATCCAATGTCTACACAGCATGATTCAGGTGATAACACGCGACTCATAACTTCGAATGCTTGCCTGTCATAAATTTCATCTTTTACCAGGTCAAAAGGCATTCTTATTCCGCGGGATCTCTTCACTAACCACCTGGTGTATGGTTCGATACCTCTGTCTTTTATCATTGTTTTGATAACTGCTTTCATTTCGTCTCTCGCAAACTACAGTTCAACTTTGTTCTTAGTAATGGTTTCTGTTTCACTTCAGCGCCCGTATATGGATATGAATGGGCTCTGAATCAGAGCTCATTATAGTAGGCGATACAGCATTCCACTAGATATCAATTATTTCTCCGTTTATCTGCAGCTAAAGACTTGAACCCTGGAGTCTTAAGCAGTGCCTCGCTCACCCGGTGTGCCATGACTCGGCTTCCTGCATCCTTGAAGTGAGCCGTATCATTAAAATACTCACTGTCACCGGGTATCATCGACTCACCACCAATGAGGATAGCACCCGTTTCACTGGCTACTTCAGAGATAATCTGGTTGTAACGCCTGAAGGCCGCCAACCAACCTTGTGGCCCCCTGCACGGCATGTAGCACATTGCCGAACCAGCTGCTAACAATTGTTGCTCAGGGGTCTGCCTGGAGCGAATCTGATGGGAAAACGTAACTAATGCAACAACCTCAGATACCTCCTTCGCTTCATTAACAAGTTGTATCAGATGTTTCCGAAAGTGCGAACCAAGTTTCGATGCTGAAAACTCCAGCCGCTTCCTGGGATCCAAAGCATTGCTTTGCGCCTCTTTAATGTCCAGATTTTTTTCGACCAGATACCATAGCTGTGAGTGTTCGGCCAACCAGCTTTCTTTCTTTTTTCTACGCTCTTTATAAAGCCCTTGTTCCATAGCCAGTGCGCGGGTCTCCCATGAAAGGTCATTGGTAGCATGATAAATGACCGTCACATCCGGGCGAAGAGGCGCAACCCGTCTACGAAAATTAAGCACCGACGATTTCAGAGTGTAGCCCGGCACTGCAGCGTTAACATAATCAACGCTAATATCGGGATATTCTTTTTGAATAATTTCGGTTACCAGGTGTGGCCATGTCATGTTGTTGCCACTCACTTCTGCACAGAACGTGGTGGATGCGCCAAGAAAGGCAATACGCAGGCCTCCTGCAGGTTTTGGCTGCGTCAGAGGCGGACCGCGAAAACCCAGCGAATTGATGCTGATAGTCCGGGTTCTGGCATCGGGCAGTAACACACGCAGATCGTTCTGCTGCTTGACAAGGTCACTAATTTTTCCTGTATGGCCTTCAACCAGCCATTGTCGAAACTGGACAGCACCTTCCGCTAAACCCAGTAAGATGACTATCACTAAAACCACGAGTACAGTAGTCATTGTGACTTTTTGGCGATAGCTCAGTTGCATCACTGAAGACCTGTAAACCCGAAACGTATCCGGGCTGACGATTCCATTTTCAACAAACCATTCACAAGAACCTCACCTTCCCTTCAAGGCCAGCTTACGCAGCTGGTCGACTCTTCGTTTGTGGGTAAAATTAGTCAGTATCCGCTGACGGGCAGCATGCCCCATCTTGCTTGATTCCACGGGATCGTTCAGCAGCTGCCCCAGACCCACAGTGATTTCTGCAACGTTTTCGCCGTCGACACGTAGACCTGTCACCCCCTCCACGACTGCAGAGCCTGTTCCTCCCGCTTTGCCCGCGACGGCAGGCTTGCCACTCGCCGCTGCCTCCAGGAATACGAGGCCGAAACCTTCAGTATCCCCGTCGATATCCCTGTTTGGCATGGCGAACAGGTCACTGGCGTTATACCAGCGCGGCAGATCGTCATAGCTGACGTGGCCGAGAAAATGAACACGTTGTTCAATATCGTGTTTGCGGGCCAACTCCTGCAGGTAACCCAGATCCTCGCCTATGCCAATCAGTGCGTATTCGATATCCAGGCCCTGTTCCAGCAATGCCGGCAGGGAACGAATGACATTATCGAAACCTTTCCTTCGCTGCAGACGACCCACCGACAGAATGAGTTTTTTATCTCCTGTCACACCGACTGAGCTACGCAAGTCATCATCGGGCAGCCCTGGACAAAACCTTTCCTCATCTACAGTAGGATAGATCAATGCGATACGTTGAGAATCCACCCCGAGCAGGTTTATCAGGGTATCGCGGGTATTATCACTGTTTGAGAGGATCCTATCCGCATTACGCATGGCAAAACACATTGCCTGAAATTTTCTTCCGCGCCCCCACCCCGTGAGTTCTTCCCCGTGCGCATAAATAAACACCGGGCGGCGGGTCAAACGGGCCACGACCAGGGCGACCAGTCCTTCTGGCAACGCACGTCCCGCATAGATAGCGGTGATACGCCGTGTCACTGTCAACCAGAGCGATTGCAGAAGAAATTTTGTGTAAATGAGCAACGACTCCGGCTTTAACCACTCCCGCCGCTTCAGAACCAGCCGATGAATGCTATTGGGGTGATTACGGTCGAATTCCACTGCCCCCGGCACGTCAGCTGTGATGATATGTACCCCCTTGCCGCCAAGCCTGCGAAAATCATCGTCGAATGAGACTGCGGTCCCGCCTTTTGTAGGCAGGAAAAGCTCCGTGATCATCAACAGACGAAGATTATCTCTTTCTTGCATGACAATGCCGACCCTGATCAATCAGTGGAAAAGTTTGCCTAGCCGTTGCAATCAGCGCAGAGCCGATTATTGACAAGGGCACTCGCCACCCCCGGCAAGTCATCAAAAACAGTGTCCACTTTATCCCGGTCTTTGTTACTTAGCAGATGACCAGTCAGTACCAGAACACAACATCCAACCCCGGCCGCCCTGCCCGCCTCGATATCCGTCACCTTGTCACCGACCAGTATCGAGCGATGAAGATCCAGTGAGTGCTCTTGTGCTGCGCGCAGAATCATGCCCGGGGCCGGTTTGCGGCAGTCGCAATCG
>DAOVVG010000170.1 GCA_030632175.1 Gammaproteobacteria bacterium | reverse complement strand
TTCCCGCCGGTGCCTCTAATATGTGCAGGAGCAGATCCTGTCCGCGATAGTTTCCGCCGTTGCCTCTAATACGTGTAGGAGCGGATCTCGTCCGCGATCACGCCGGTAAACACAGACTCCATTGTTATGTTATGTGCACTGACATGATTTTAAAGATGAACCGGGCTGGCATTCTTATGTGGTTACTGTGCGTGCCATTCACTCTGCATGCACAACCTCCCGTGGCCGACATGCACCTGCATTACAAGTGGACCCAGCAGGATGTGACGTCGCCGGCCGATGCCATAGCGCTGCTTGAACAGCAAAATATTGTCATGGGTGTAGTCATCGGTACCCCGGCAGAACTGGCACTGGAGTTGCAGTCACTGGCACCGGACAGGATCGTGTCGATATTCAGTCCCTATCGTGAGGGCGGCGACTGGCACCGCTGGGCCTATGACGGCTCCACTGTTACCCGTGCACGGGCCGCGCTGGCTTCAGGCCGGTACCAGGGTATCGGTGAATTACATGTCATTGGCGGTTTTGCACCGACCCTTGAAAAGGCAGTGGTGCTGAAGAAATTGCTTGCACTCGGCGCCGAGTTCGAGGTTCCCGTCATGATTCATACCGAGTTTTCACGCCCGGATTTCATGTTGAATGTGTGCGGGCAATTTCCGGATACGCACATCCTCTGGGCGCACAGCGGTGCCTTGCTGGAACCCGGGGCAGTCGAACGTGTGCTGGCACACTGTGACAATGTCCGGGGCGGGCTGGGCGCGCGCGACCCCTGGCGTTTCGTGAATAACCCGTTGACCAGTGAAGCGGGTACGTTGCTGCCAGAGTGGAAGGCACTTTTTCTAAAATATCCGGAGCGGTTTATGGTGGGTTCCGACCCGGTGTGGCCGGTTGACCAGCTGGACCGCTGGGATGAGGCGGATAGCGGCTGGCAGGAACTGGGGCGCTTCTGGACGTTTCACAGAAGCTGGTTGGCACAATTGCCGGCCGATGTTGCGCGCCAGATTGGCTGTGAGAATGCTGTTGCCTTGTTCGGGCGTTCAGAACAGCTGAAGTGTAATTGATCGCGGACAAGGTCCGCTCCTACAGGTGTTTCTACAGGCGTAGGAGCGGACCTTGTCCGCGATAGTTTATGCAGGTGCCTGTTTATGTGTAGGAGCGGACCTCGTCCGCGATCATGCTCTTGTTTCAATCAAAGCTTTCTCTTTATTATATTAGAATATTCTGATATATTTCGCAGCCTTTCACGTCGTTAATTTCAGCAGGTTATCAATGTTCAAGCTTGGTTGCGCCAGCCGCGCATGCTTTCAAAACGAGATTTTGTCGGGTCTGACCGTGGCACTGGCACTGGTGCCAGAGGCGGTGGCCTTTGCCTTTGTGGCCGGTGTTGATCCACTGGTCGGATTGTATGCGGCCTTTATGGTCGGTCTGCTGGCCGCTATTTTTGGTGGTCGACCGGGCATGATTTCAGGTGCGACGGGTGCCATGGCGGTGGTGATGGTGGCGCTGGTGGCTGAACATGGCGTGGAGTATCTGTTCGCGGCCGTGGTGTTGACTGGACTGCTTCAGATGGGAGCCGGTGTGTTACGGCTGGGTAAGTTTATCCGTATCGTGCCGTATCCGGTGATGCTGGGTTTTGTGAATGGTCTGGCGATTGTGATCTTCCTCGCCCAGTTACAACACTTTCAGGTGACGTCGGCAGAGGGCGTGAAGCAATGGCTGTCTGGTGATGACCTGATGATCTTTGCGGGCCTGGTCATTCTCACCATGTTTATTATTAAATATTTGCCGAGATTAACAGGCAGCTTTCCAGCAGCGCTGGCGGCGATTATTACGGTAAGCCTGCTGGCATTTGGTCTGGGTCTGGATACGGTTACCGTGGGTGGCCTGGCCAGTATCAAGGGTGGTTTACCGACTTTCCATATACCTTCGGTGCCGTTTACGTTTGAAACACTGATGATCATTCTGCCGTATGCATTCATTCTGGCAGCGGTCGGACTGATTGAGTCGTTGCTGACGCTGAGTCTCATTGATGAAGTGACCAATACCCGCGGGCGCGGTAACCGTGAATGTATGGGGCAGGGCATTGCCAATACGGTGACTGGTCTGTTCGGTGGTATGGGTGGTTGTGCCATGATCGGCCAGAGCATGATAAACGTGAACTCCGGTGGGCGAAAACGCCTGTCCGGTGTTGCCGCGGCCCTGTTCCTGCTGATGTTTATCCTGTTTGCTTCACCCCTGATAGAACGCATCCCGATGGCGGCACTGGTGGGTGTAATGTTTGTTGTTGTGCTGGCGACCTTTGAATGGTCAAGCCTGCGTATTATGGGCAAGATTCCTGCATCCGATGCATTTGTTCTGATACTGGTTTCAGCAGTGACCGTCATGACAGATCTGGCGATTGCGGTGGTGGTGGGCGTGATCGTCTCGGCACTGGTGTTTGCCTGGGAACATGCCAAGCATATCAATAGTAAAACCTATGATGATGAGCAGGGGTCACGTGTGCATGAACTCAATGGCCCGCTGTTTTTTGGTTCTGCAAAAAACTTTCTGGAACTGTTTAATCCCGAAGAAGATCCGGATGATGTGATTATCGAATTCCAGAACTCCCGGGTTGCAGACCACTCCGCAATTGAAGCGATTGATACCCTGGCGGAAAGATATATCAAGGCAGGAAAAACATTGCACCTGCGACACTTGAGCGAAGAATGTCGTCGCCTGTTAAAGAAGGCCGGTAATCTGGTAGAAGTGAATGTTCTGGAAGATCCACGCTACCACGTGGCAGATGATCAGATAGCCTGAAGTCGGGTTGCCTCTAGACAAGTTGCGGTGCGTGGTTTTCTGTATCCGACACAATCTTTGTTATCAGGCCCTGGTCAAGCCACTCTGTGATATAGCGCAGGGCGACCATGCTGGCCTCATTGACGGGGTGCCAGTTCAGCAGTGTTTCACAAAGCGCTGAGAATTCTTTGCCCGAAACAGCCAGTGACAGCAAGGCATGTTCATCTGCTTCTACGGGTCTGAATTGCGACAGTCGGTCCGTGTCGCGCCATAGCAGCCAGTGCTGTGATGCAGCATCGCTGGCAGCTGGCGGGTCCGTCTCTGTTTTCAGGGCCTTCCAGCTTTCTATGCTGTTCCAGTCAGCTTGCAACAGTTGCACACTTGGATGGAAACGCAAACGCATGGTTGGCCAGTTTTCCGGTTTGAGTGCGCGGAGTGTTGACAAGTCAGTGAGCTCTGCCTCACCGGCATCAAAGACATCCATCAATAATCGTTCAAACGTGGCGATTTCGGCAAGGATCGGGTGCTGATCAAAGGGCGAAGTATCTGCAAGATAGTCGGGCAGCTGGTCACAAAAGTTGCGTAGTGAGGTGTGATGTGACGGGTGGCTGGCAATGTAACCGTTTACCATTTGCCCGAAGAGCGCATCGCCCAGGTAAGCCCAGAGTATTTCATGATCGGTTTCCAGTACCTGTCGCAAGCGTATTCGATACGCGTTTTTGTAGATGTCCAGACGTAGCTGTTGTTCTGCCTGGCTGTCAGCATAAATCATCGATCCCATTTCCGCGGAACCTTCAGTCAGGTAATTGATAAAACGGGATTGCAGCTCACGGAGTGTCTGCATGATGACTCTCCGGGTGTTGTTCTGTTTTAGCGAAGGGTTTGTGTACCAGTGACCTGGCCTGGTTGAGTTCACCCAGTAGTTCATCGAAGGCAGGGATATTGTCATCCCGTTCGATCATGGTTGTGACCGGCCCGAATTGCGCGAGTGCCTGTGTGTAGAGCGCCCAGACCGGGTCAGGGACGGGTTGGTCATGGGTGTCGATCAGAAAATCTCCCTGACGGGTGTGCCCGGCCAGGTGAAATTGCTGCACCCGACTGGCGTTTATATGCTGCAGGTAGTATTCAGGCTGGAAGCCGTGGTTGCAGGCACTGACATAAATATTGTTGATGTCGAGCAGAATCAGGCAGTCCGCCTGTTCGGCAATGGCCGTCAGAAATTCCCACTCTGTCATTTCGGACGCACGATAGGTGAGATAGCTGGAGACATTCTCCATTAATATCCGGCGGCCAAGGAAATCCTGTACCTGCCGGATCCGCTCTGCCACGTGTTTGAGGGTTGCTTCGTTGTAGGGTAATGGCAGCAGGTCGTGGCTATTGATGTTGTGACAGCTTGTCCAGCACAGATGGTCGGATATCCATGCGGGTTGTACTTCGTTCGCAAGCGTCTTCAGTTTTCTTAGGTAATCGAAATCAAGTGGATCGGTGCTGCCGATGGACAGGGATACGCCGTGCATGGCCACCGGGTAATGTTCACGTATACGGTTCAGGTAGTAGCGGGGTTTGCCACCGGCGACCATATAGTTTTCGGACAGCACTTCAAACCAGTCAACCGGGGGTTTGTGTTGCAGGACATGTTCAAAATGCGGGACGCGCAGTCCCAGTCCAAAGCCGAGGGGAGGGTAGGTCATCACTGGCAGTATAACGCCTGAAACCACGCACCGGTGGTTCCAGGCTTTCTGTTACCGATTGGACAGGCGGTCGTTAGCCGGCTTTGCCGCCGATGTCACCACAGGCCTTTGCCGGCATGGCGACAAAGCCCTGACCCTTGCAACTGGCATGTCCGGCACAGGCGTTATTGGCGGTCTTGCAGTCATTGTGGCCACCGCATGTATTGACGCCGTTACAATGAATCAGATCCGCCTTGGCAACCGTGCCTTTCCAGTCGTCCTGAGTCTTGCCGCCGACATCACCGCAGGCCTTGGAAGGTATGGCGACAAAGCCCTGGCCCTTGCAACTGGCATGTCCGGCACAGGCATTATTGGCGGTCTTGCAGTCGTTGTGGCCACCGCAGGCGTTGACACCGTAACAATGGACGAGGTCTGTTTGATCACCGGTAGCCGCGGCGGTTTCGGCCTGGGCGGCCGTTCCGGCCCCGCTGAGCATGCCTGCTGCGGCAATTGCCAGGGCGACACCGAGTGAAGATTTGTTTAATTTTGGATTGTTCATAATACCTCCGGGAGTGTATGTGGCAGGTAACGATGAGTGTGGCAATGTAACCGGTATTCTGTTTCGGCAGTTAATCATTAATTAATAATACGCTACCGTTTGACGGCCACCCGTTCATGCCCTGCCTTTCGTTTGATGGAGATAAACGGGGCAAGTTCCCTGGAGCGGTTGAAAATGCGAACCTTTTCTGGCCCGTTTTTTGCCGGTGTGAGGGTGTTGTGCAGGTTCAATATAGAGATAATTTTTAACAGGAGTATCACGCAGATCAGGAAAACGGCCAGGAAGCACTTTTGTAAGACATCGCATCATGCTGTTCTTTTTGCCCCACAGGATGAGCGTCTATCAGGAATGGACCACAGCTGCGAAGCAGGTTTCGGGGTGGCGGACGGGATAAAATGTGTTATTCGTCCTCTGTGTCTGCCTTGTCCGCATCGTCAGGGTCTTCATCATCCGTGACGATGTCGATGGCAGTGCCGGCCACCTTGAAAGGTACCTTTGCTGTTTCAACGGCAACGCTCGCTGCCGTGCCGACCACCGCGGATCCCACAACTATTGCGGTACAGCCCTGTAACATCAGTAATGCAAAAAGCCATGTAGCT
>DAOVVG010000186.1 GCA_030632175.1 Gammaproteobacteria bacterium | reverse complement strand
CGTCCGCGATCGGGTCTTGAAAACCGGTCTCTGTTACCGGGCGGTGTCGCATTTGATATTTCTGGATACTAGATGTGTCAATTGCTGCAGGAGTGCTTTGCAATCGCGATTGCAGGCCGCCCTTACAGAATAATATATTTTCTCATTTTAACATGGGGAATGGTGTTAAAGAGCACCTGCCCGGGACCCTCTGCCTGATAACCCTGTTTGTGGTAGAAGCGCAGCGCATGTTCCCGCGCGTCCAGTACGATGCAGGCTGCACCCAGTTCAGCCGCCTTGCTTTCCAGTGCCTCCAGTAGCAACGTGCCAGCCCCCCGGCGTTGCTGTGCGATATCGACAGCCATGTAGCGGAATTGTGCCTCGCGTATGCTGTTGAAATGCAACCGTCCCACTGCAATGACGTCATGATCATTCTCGACGATCATTAAATGATGGCTGGATTGCTCCATATCATCCTGTTCGCTGCCACGGGGCTGGTTCCAGGGGGAGCGCAGAATTTTCCAGCGTAGCTCGTAATAACGTTGATACTCTTCGGGGGTCGATGGCTCAATGACTTTCATGTTGCACAACAGGTCGTCAGGCAAAAACCACCCAGGTGGTCGCAATATATTTCACCCCCTGCTTGAGGGTGGCGCCCCGGTGTTCATGTGTCCAGAAGGGTGGAAACAGCAGCAGCTTCCCGGCCTGCGGTTTAATCTGTACGCCTTGATGTGAAAACTCTGTTTCACCGCCTGGTCCGGGTACATCATTCAGGTACCAGACTGCGACCAGTTGCCGCTGGCTAAAGTCGTGGCTGCCACCATCAATGTGCCAGTGATAGAACTCGCCCGGGTTGGTGCGCTGTATGGCATAACCACTGTCCTTGAACGGTCCTTTGAAGAACGGATAGGTTTCCCGGAATTCCTGGATGGCCTGTCCCAGTGAGCGGAACAGTTCGCGGTCAATATCCTTCCAGTGTTCCTTGCCGCTGACCACCAGGTCGGTGGAACGTTTGATGCTGGTTTCCTGCTGAACGGTTTGTCCGATACGCCCGGTATACTGGTCGTCGGTATTTTCTTCAAAGCGGCGGATCATTTCGTTACATATATCAAGGGGCAGTGCTTTTTGTTTCTCAAAGATGAAGGTATGCGCCTTGACCTCTGTCAGTGTTTGTAACGGCGGTTTGCCTGAGGGTGACGGGGTGGGCATGGGAGGTGGTTTTATCGCTGTCGGTGTTACAGGGTGTTTGCTTCAATGAGCGAGATCAGTGCCTGCTGGCATTCGCGGCCCTTTTCCCGGTATGTCGCAAGCATCTTTTCAGCCAGCAGTTGCCAATGTGCCGCAGCCTCGTCGGTCAACTGTTCAAGTGGCCGGGTATTACCGGTGACAGTCCAGCCTTCATAGGCGTCCAGCAGTTTCGGAAACAGGTCTTTGCGCATATTTGCCATATTTGCGACGTAGAAGTGCAGTGACGCAGTATTGTTGCTGGACAACAGACCGGGGAGCGTTGACAGGGCATCGGCCAGATGGTCGCGAACGGAGCGCACCATGATTTCAGCCTTGCTGTGCGGCATGGTGGCGAGCATTGCTTCCCACTCACCACCCAGCAGTTCGCCGGCTTTTACTTCGCCTATCTCGTGAAGTTTTACTGACTGCAGTTCATTGTTGGTCATGGCGTCCAGTGATTGCCCGGCCGTATTGTCGAAATCATAGCAACCCAGCGCATTTTGCATGGCATTGGCAGGTTTATTCCAGCGCCATTCTTCAATCTTTTCCCACAACATGCGGCGCAGCGATTCACGCCGCACGAAGATGGTCCTTCCAAGACTCATGCCCGGTGGAGAGGCGAGGTCACGTGCATGTTCCTTGCCGGATACGACCAGCGTGTAGCCATCGTGTGTCTCGCGTGATTCCAGTTCGCCCAGGTAAAACATCGGTTTCATATTGCGGCCATAGCCGCTGCTGTAGACGTAGCCCAGCTTGTTGAGAGCATGGTTGATGGTTTCTGCATCAAACGGATCATGCGACATGCCCTGTACCGGGACTTGTTCGAAGTCATTCCCTTCCAGTGACTCCCACTGGCTTTCCCTGCTGGTCAGCCAGTTGGTGAGTTCCTGATGAGGCAGATTCTCATTGAACGGAATACTGTTTTCCCAGCGGAAGTACTCGCGCATCTTCAGCAGGTATACGCAGAGCGTATAGTCTGTGGCGTGTTTTGCATCCGCAATATGGCAATTGATACGTACCGCCTCGAGTGTCGGCAGCAGGTCGCTGATTTCGACAGCTGTAGCAGGTGTGGCTGTATGACCAGGAGCTGACACGCGGATTACCTTGCTGAAACCGTTGATAATTCCATGCTAGCATGCGCTCCTGATTGTCGCTACATTGAGATCATTTATAGCGAGGAACCCTCACTGCAGGAAGGGTAAAGGAGCAACGCGTCGTACCCGTCATGTACAGAATGCCAACCCTGATGGGTACGCTTCGCTTTACCCATCCTACGAATCGCTGGTTCCGGGAGATTGAAGTGAGAGTTAAAAGTAAATGGAGCAACAAAGGCAGAGAACGCACAATTTATGAGGTTGGCGGTGCGGCTGCATTTATTCTCTGGCGTATTGCCCAACAAGGGCTGTTGAATCTTGAGAATGAAGGTTTCCAGACCGATACGCGCTCACAACGTATGGATGTCATCTCGGAGTTTCTTGCCTTTCTGCTACATCTGGCAGATCGCAAAAAGTCAGAGTCACTTGATGTGAATGAGCGGCAGGAATTTATTGCATCGCTGGCAAAGCACCTGGCGAATACCATGCAGGAAAACCGTGCTGATGCTGAGGGCCAGGGTGATTATCGAGGGCCACTCATTGAGCTGATCAATGAACGGGGTGCCAACTATGCCGAATGTCCCATGCCGGATGGGGAACCGGGCTACGCGATGAAGCGCTATTTTGGCGAATGTGTCACAGCGGTGATGGGCGAAAAAGACAACCAGTGGATCACCGACCAGGTGATGGATATCGAGGTGCCGGAAACCCTAAAGCCGTTGAACAAGGCATTGAGAGAACTCTTTGCCAAAGAACAGGCATAAAAAAGGCGGGTGACCCCGCCTTTGTTTATGCCTTGTGGAAGTGCTTACTTCTTCCAGTTATCGAAGTTATCCATGTTGTGGGCCTTGCCATCCTCGTAGCCGGCTGAATAGGCTTCGTTAACGCGTTGTTCTTCACGTTCCGGGTTCAACAGGTAACCACCCTGCCAGCCCTGTACGTATTCAGGGTCAACGTTCAATCCTTCCATCTTTGTGACGGCGTCATAGTATTCCTGGTTCATCTCTTTCTCCTCGTACTGTCTATGTTTCAAGCTGGTTGCTGGCGCTGGCACTATTTAGTTGTGCGGCCATGGATGTCATTGTTTAGAATGAGGTTAGTTCAATGCTGCGCAAGTATACAGGAGCCTTTTTTTACCCCGTATATCCCTATGGGGAGAGTGATTTCGGTGTGTCATCATGGCTGTATCCTTATGAAAATCAGGCATATTCTCTCTTTATGGATATTCGATGCAGGGCGCTTAATGGTTAGTGTAGGCAACGGAAAAATCCCAACAGAGTCATGGTCATTATTTTGGCCGGCAAATGAGGTGCGATATGACGGTAGAACTGAATAGCCCGGAATACGCCAGTGGTGTGGCGGCTTTTGAGGCAAAGAACTTTTCACTGGCCATGCAGTTTCTGTCTCCGTTGGCTGAAGCCGGTGATGCTGACGCGCAACACCGGGTTGCCATTATGTGTCAGAACGGTCTGGGCGTGGTACGCAGTGATGAACGCGCTTTCCAGATGATGCAGGCAGCCGCAGAGCAGGGCTATGCCATCGCGCAGCACGGTGTCGGTTTTATGTACCTCGAGGGTGAGTGTGTCGAAAAAGACCCGGCTAAAGCAGCCGAGTGGTTTCGCAAGGCCGCCGATCAGGGGCTTGCGGGGTCATTGACGACACTTGCGTTGATGTATGAAGAGGGCAACGGTGTTGAGAAGAATCCGGAAGAGGCCAAACGCCTGTATGCTGCAGCCGGTTTTGATCTCTAGCGGCCGCACACTGTACAGCCCTTACCCCTGAATTATTGTCATGGAGCTGACGCCGGAAGACGCGCTGCGGATTAATGTTTTACTGGCGAGCCCTATAGAGGCGATCCGACTCGATGAGTCGCGCATGACGCTGTTTGCGCTCTCGGAAAAGGGCGAGGCAAAAGTCAAGCTCAATCCGAATTGCCGTGATGACTCCTATCTAAGAAGAGTGCGCGAAACCCTGTCCAGTCATGTGCTGGGTTCTCCCGGTGGTTACCCGGTGTATTTAAAGCGCTGGACCCGTATGGGGCAGGCCCGGGATGAAGTGCTTGAATCGTTGTTGATGCTGGGTGAGCCGGAAGCCGTGGTGGCCGTGGTTAATGCAACCGGTATTACCGATGAGCTTGCCCGAAGGGCCTGGTGGGCTTCCCAAACATCTGATAATGCCCGTTGTATGTTGCAACAGGCAGCGGTGGTGAACGGGAAAATGGGTTCCGTGCTGGCAGACTTTCTGATTGAGTTCCTGCCGTTTGAAGAAGAGGCCGGCAGTCAGATCAAGACGGTCAGTCTGGTGTTGCAGGGTGATCTTGTTGGTGAAGGTGTTCGTACCAGGTTGTGGGAAAAGGGTCATCTCAAGAATGCGTACCTGGTCGGTTTTCTGCAGACCTTGCCGGATGCATTGCCTGAACAGCATGATGAACATCCCGAGCGGAAAAGTATTACCGGGCGACTGGCTGATTTACTGGACGCACAGAATCCGTTTGCGCTGCAGCTATGCCGTTTACTGAGTCCGGCCGGGCAGTCTTATCTCGCATGTACAGGGAAGGTGCTGGAGAAGCCCTCCAACCAGGATGTCATGGTAGAGTTGATGCATGCCATGGATGCCTATTCCTCCTGCTTGCCTGTAACAAAGCCCAGGAAGTCTGATATAAAAGATGTTGCACGGTTGTCGGGTGAGCCGGGTAGCGGGGAATTTGAAGATGATGATGCGAGGCAGGCCTTACAGGCGCTGGTTGATGCATTGCCTGAGGATGACCGCTATGTTCGTGCAATGTTATTCCTTGCGATGCTGGGTGAACCGGTGCTGGATCCGGTTTTTTCCAGAACAGATGCCATTGGTACGGTGATGCGCAAGAAGCTGAAGCCGGTGACTGAGCCGATCAACGAACAAATAAGGATCTTGAGAAACACATGATTGATATTCGAATGTACTGT
>DAOVVG010000074.1 GCA_030632175.1 Gammaproteobacteria bacterium | reverse complement strand
TGGGTATCGTCGTGTTGTTTGTCGGCAAACGCGTCAACGATGCGGTGGGTTTCCTCAGAGAATTCAGCATTCCGGAGCCGGTCACCGGCGGCTTGATATTCTCCGTGCTGATTGCGTTACTGTACCTGGCCAGTGGCATCGAGATTCACTTCGATCTTGGAGCGCGGGATGTTCTGCTGGTTTACTTCTTTACTACCATCGGTATCAACGCCAGCCTGAAAGATCTGTTATCGGGTGGCAAACCGCTGGTGATCCTGCTGACGGTTACCATTAGCTACATGTTCCTGCAGAATCTGACCGGTATCACGGTGGCCTCGCTGTTCGACCAGCCTACAGCGGTTGGCATGCTGGGCGGCACTGTTTCACTGATCGGCGGACACGGCACGGCGATTGCCTGGGCACCGAGAATTGCCGAGGACTATAGCATCACAAACGCCATGGAGATTGGTATCGCTTGCGCCACTTTTGGTCTGATTCTCGCCAGTTTGATGGGTGGCCCGATTGCGAAATACCTCATAACCAAACACAAACTTGAGCCGGAAAAGATCGAGCCAATGGATGTGGGTGTCGGTGATAAACCGGTTGGCAAATACGGTATTGATCACCTGGACTTTCTGGATGCCATTTTTGCTATTCATGTGAGTGCCATTTTTGGTTTTCTGATCAATTCGGGCCTGGAGAATCTCGGTCTCAAGCTGCCGTTGTTCGTCACCTGCCTGTTTGCCGGCATTCTTATTACCAACCTGATTCCAAAGTCCTTTCCGCGCCTCTCCGGTGTTGCCTGGCCGAGCCGCAAGCCGGCCATTGCGCTGATTGCCGATGTGTCACTGGGTACCTTTCTGGCAATGTCGCTGATGAGTATGCAGCTGTGGACGCTGGTTGATCTTGCCGGACCTATTTTTACGATTCTTGGTGCGCAGTTTGTGATTGCTGTCAGCCTGACAGTGTTTGTAGTGTTTCCGCTGATGGGGCGTAGCTATGATGCGGCCGTTGTTTGTGCCGGGTTTGGCGGTATCTCGCTGGGCTCGACACCAACGGCCATGGCAAACATGGCGGCGGTCACCCAGCGTTACGGTGCGTCGCACCTGGCATTCATTATCGTACCGCTGGTGTGTGCGTTTTTTATTGATCTGGTTAATGCCCTGTTGATTCCTTTCTTCCTGTCGAATTTTTAGTTGTATTGGCGTTGGTGCCAGCCTTGTAGTCCGGGCGGCGTATATTGAGTGTGTGGCAGATTTGTTCGCGCACGAGATGCGCTCCTACACCCGTCATTTTCTTCGGGAGCAAACTAACCGGGGGCGATGCATCGAATACAGCGCCCCTGTTCCATCAGGCACCTGTAGGAGCGCATCTCGTGCGCGATTATATGATTAACCAAATGCGTCGCATTTTTCCCCGGCTTCGGGTATAGTACGCGCCAATTCGATGCACTTCGGTCTGCACTCGAGTCCTCGCGGTCACCACTTCTGGAAAACCTCGAACATCAATCTTTGCATTGCGCCTAGACCGTCCCGGGACATGTGTCGCCGGTAGGCCGATCAGGAGCATTCCATAATTATGTCATTTGATACCCTCGGCCTGTCGGCCGAAATACTTCGTGCTGTCTCTGATCAGGGCTACAGCGAACCGACACCGGTGCAGCGTGAAGCCATCCCCGTCATTCTTGACGGCAAGGACATACTCGCCGGTGCGCAGACCGGTACCGGCAAGACTGCCGGTTTTACCCTGCCACTGTTGCAGCGCCTCAGTGATTCAACACCCGCCAAGGGTCGGCGCCCGGTGCGTGCGCTGGTCCTTACACCGACACGCGAACTTGCCGCCCAGGTGGCCGAGAGCATCGAGACCTACGGCAAACATCTGCCGCTGTCATCGACCGTGATCTTCGGCGGCGTCAAGATAAACCCGCAGATCCAGCGATTACGCGCAGGCGTGGATATCCTGGTGGCGACACCGGGGCGACTGCTGGATCATGTGTCACAAAGGACGCTGGATCTTTCCGCTGTTGAGATTCTGGTACTGGATGAAGCTGACCGCATGCTGGACATGGGGTTTATACGCGACATCCGCAAGATTATTGCGCTGATGCCCAGGCAACGCCAGAACCTGCTGTTTTCTGCCACCTATTCGAATGATATGAGGAAGCTTGCTGACAGCCTGCTGAAATCTCCTGTATCGATTGAAGTGGCACGCCGTAACACGCCAACCGAGCTGGTCTCGCAGGTGGTCCACCCGGTTGACCGTGAACGCAAGCGCGAGCTGTTGTCATTCATGGTGGGTTCACAGAACTGGCGCCAGGTGCTGGTGTTTACCCGTACCAAGCACGGTGCCAATCGTCTTTCGCAGCAGCTGGAGAAGGACGGTATCAGCAGTGCGGCCATTCATGGCAACAAGAGTCAGGGTGCACGCACCCGTGCATTGGCGGATTTTAAGCAGGGTGAGGTGCGCGTGCTGGTCGCGACCGATATTGCTGCGCGTGGACTGGATATTGATCAGTTGCCGCATGTGGTGAATTATGAATTGCCCAACGTACCGGAAGACTATGTGCATCGCATCGGCCGCACCGGTCGTGCGGGTAACGAAGGCGAGGCGGTGTCGCTGGTGTGTGTCGATGAACACAAGCTGCTCGGTGATATAGAACGCCTGCTCAAACGTGACTTGTCTAAAATTATCATTCCGGGATACGAACCGGATCCTTCTATCCGTGCGCAACCGATTCAAAAGGGACGCAGTGCGGCTGGAAATTCCAGACCCCGTAACGGTGCCGGGCATCCGCGTGGTAAAAGACCGGGTGCCGGTGGTAGTGCTTCGCGCAAGGCGCGTTCGGGTGCTTCAGCCAGTCGTGGCAAGCCCGCCAGTCGCGGTAATTCAAAGGGTGCGGCAGGGGTTAATGGCAACCGCGCGCCTGGCGGGAAACCGCGTCAGCGCTCTGCGCCGTCAGGTAACGTGTAACGATTGCTGTTGCTGAATAACGGTATCCGAACAGGTCGTTCGGATACCGGGGTGGCGGCAGGTCGATGTAGTGATGTTCGTCCGGTTTAGCTAGCGACGTTTGCGTCCGCCGCGGGCAGAGGCCTTCGGGTCATCGAAGCGTACGCGCAGGGATCTGTCACTGTTGTCGACCATGTTGCCGTCCAGCGCTGCTTGTGCAGCGCGGGCCTCGTGTCCTTCCATTTCGATGAAGCCAAAGCCCTTGCATTTGCCGCTGAAGATGTCAGAGGCCACGCTGATAGAGCGTACGGTACCGAATTCTGTGAACATGGCGCGAACAGATTCTTCAGTGGCATCCTGTGGGAGATTGCCGATAAACAGCTTTTTCATGTGGGTATCCTTAGTTGGAGAGAGCGAGGGTCGCCGGCTGCAACAATCGCCTGAAGTGGGCCAGTATATACGAAAATCGGTCGTGGCACGCTGTTTCCCGGGGCCGCTGGGGCCAGCACCATGCCCGCATCCCTACATGGCGTCCGGGAATACCGGGCTCATGGGCCAGCTTCACAGGGTTGTACTACACAGTGCACCCCATGGGCAGGGGGATCTCGAAACCGATACATGTCCGGGGCCTGGCTTTGCTGCCGTTGTTCCGGGTTGCCACGGATGCTCAAAGATCACCCTGATTTGGCCAGGGCTGCCGATAGCTGCGAGAGCTGTATTCGCCTAATCGGTCAGTTCGATAATGCCCACCAGGTCCGGTTTGACCACCTGTGTTCCCAGCTTCACCGGGCTAAGCAGTTCGGTCTTGGCCTGGAATACCCGTTTGCCGCTTTCAGCGAGTTTGCGACGGCCGCGCTCATACCAGCCTTCACTCATGATGTGCAATACCGGGGGGCCAAGACGGGTTGAGTCACGTTTGGCCTTGTACTCGATGTTGTCATGCTTCAGCGTATTGTCCAGTGCCAGCAGGAACTCGCGCAGCACGGGTTCTTCCACGCGGCTGGCAAATTCCACGCGCAGGATGTAGCGGCTGTTGTCGCCGTCTGCCTCGGCCTTGAAATGTTCCGGTATCGCACCGGTTGCTTTCGAGGCTTCCTGGAAGGCGTGAATGATCTGGTTTACGCTGACTTTCTCGCCGGTAAGATTGGTCATGCCGCGACCCTTGCGCAGGAAGATAATCTGCGGAGCACGGTGATAGTAGTCGACGACCTTGACGATATCGTTGATGTCATAGCGATACAGGCCGCTGGTGGTGGTAACAAAGATGTAGTATTCCTTGCCCGTTTGCAGCTGGTCCGTGGTTTTGAACGGCCATGATCCAGGGTCGTCGCGGTTTGCTTCCAGTGCATCGACCTCCACGAACTCGAAGAAGTTGGTCGCAATCGTCAATACGCCCATGCTGCCTTCATCTGACAACGGGATCGAGCCGCGCGCCTCGCTGGACAGGTAGCCCCAGTCACGTACCGGTACAGGGCGTGTACCGTCCGGGTTGAACCAGGCGTCGAACTGGCTCAGGTAGTGTCCGACGGTGCCGCCTTTCCAGCAACCGATCAGGCCGAGGTGTGGCCAGTAATCGCCGGGTAGCAATTTGCCGTTACGCCGTTCGCGCGCCTGCTGTAACAATTGCGCGCGTTTCGGGTTGGGTCGCAGTTTGTTTTCCAGGTACAGGCGTATTTCCGGTTCGATACCGAGTGTTTTCGACAGGCTGCCGTCATGAATATCACGAATCAACTGTTCGGCATGTGCGTCGGCCTTGTCGCAGAGTTTGATAATGGATGACGGGTTGGCGGTCGCCAGGAAGCGCACATCGTGTTCCAGGGATATTCGCATGATGGTGTAATACTTGGCCTGGTAATCTTCAATCTCGAAGGTTTTGTAGGGAATCGAGTAGGCCCGTTGCACAATCCCCGGCATGTTTTTGTAAATATGCCCGGATGTCGAGCCAAAGGGGAGGCCGCTGTCGGTGTAGCCCTCGATGGCGGGTGATACCAGGCTGACTATCGTGTGATCGAGCATGCCGGGATGGGCCTTCTGGGCGTGGTAGAGCCAGGTACGCATCTGGTCCGTGTGCGCGGTTCCCCGGTCGGTCGGTGTCACGGGCACGAACTTGGGGTCACCGGTGGTGCCGCTGGTCTGGGCGAACATGACCGGATCTTCTGCGGTGAAGACGTTGCTGGTCCCGGAGGCTACCCGCATCATGTCGTCCTTGATGTCCTCATAGGTAATGACCGGTACGTTGCGCTGGAAGTCGGCAACCGTCTTGATAGAAGCAAAGTTATACCGTTTGCCGTATTCAGTACCGGCGTTTCGACGCAGCATGTCCAGCAACAGGCTGGTCTGTACTGTGCCGGGATCCAGGCAGGCCTTGTCGAAACGTTTGGCCGCGCGTTTGCCTACAAATGCGATCAGTTTTCCTGCCAGTGACATCTTCAGTCTCCTGATTGGTTATCCTGCAAAGATTGCAGTTAAATGCCCGTGCTATACAGAAATGCTCGTGCGCGCATGTTCGTAGCGCTGTAGTTTCTCCGGCGCCGGGGTAACTCCCATGCCATCCGCCTCGAGCGCCGGTGCCATGCCGCCGGGACCCACGGTGACATCCGGCTCGGTGATGTCTTCTTCCAGCAGCAGCTGGCCATAGGAACCCTCACACCAGCGTACTCCCGCACTGCGCGTGGCGTAGTGCCTGCCAGCGGCTGACAGAATACCGGCTTCGCCCACCTGGGCGCCGAGCTGGCACTGGAGTCCGGCGGCGCGTGCCAGCTGGTCAATGCGGCCCGCGTTAATCAGGCCGCCGCACTTGGAAATGCGTACATTGAAGATATCGCAGGCCCGCTCGCGGATCAGCATGTGCGCGTCATCCAGTGAACACAGGGATTCGTCGGCGACCACGGGCATTAGTTTTGCCGCCGTGACGGCGCGCATGCCTTCAATGTCTTCCCCGGGGACCGGTTGTTCAACACCGGTGAGCGAGAACGCCTGCATGGCGCTCAGCTGGCGCAGGGTTTCTTCTGCCGTCCAGGCGCAGTTGGCATCGATGCGCAGTGTCACCTCATCACCGAGAATGGCGCGCGCGGTCTTCAGAATCTCGAGGTTGGCCTCCAGTGACGCACCTACCTTGACCTTGACGTCACCCACACCGAACTTCGCCATGAAGCCCGCGTTTTGCTTCACTGACTCCATGTCGTCCGTGGCAATGACGCCACTGTAACGCACCTGTGGAGTTTGAACCGGCCCCAGTACACTGCCGGCACTGGTGCCGAACTGGCGACCTGCGAGGTCAAGAACGGCGAGTTCTGCGGCGCAGAAGGCGGCCTGCTGGTTGCGGGCCATGCTGTCGAGTAACGGTACCAGCAGTGTGCTGCTCTGCTCGAATGTGTCCAGATTGCAACCCAGCAGTTGTGGCAGGATGGTTTTCGTCAAGTCTTGCTGGACACTCTCGATGGTCTCGCCAGTGACGTAGGGGCGCGGGCAGCATTCACCCCAGCCAATGCCACCGGAATCACTATGCGCTGCAACCAGAATATTGCGTGCGACATTGCGCTCGGCAAGCGCGTGGCGTACCGAGTGACGCATCGGGATATCCACGGTGATAATGTCAAACTGCGTCAGTTTCATGGGTTTGTGACGGGTTCCCCTGATGTGTGAGCCAGTTGCTGTTGCAACCATTGATCCATATCCTGCACAAGCTGGTCAGGGTCGTCAAACTGTACCGAATGCGTCTGTTCCGGATAGTTGATAATGGTCAGCTTGTTCATGTTGCCCCGGTTGAGTACTTCGACTACACCTGCATTGTCGATGATGCGGTCCTGTCCGGCGAGAAACAGCAGCGTTGGTGTATCGAGAGCCGCAATGTTGCTGTCAAGGTAGCCATCCAGCCGGTTGCTCTGCCAGTAAAAGCGTGCCGTGGCATGTGTCAGTCTTGACGGGTCACCTTTAATATAGTCGAGATAACGGGGTGTGGTGGTGAACATTTCCGGCGCGATCGGGCTGGCAATGGGGCTTTCAGGTGAGAGTTGCGCATACAGCACGATTTTCAGCTTGACGGGCAGGCTGACATCCACCAGTGCCTTGATGCCAGGTGTGATCAGTATCAGCCCGTCCACGTCTGCCGGGTATTCAAGCTCATACGTGGTTGCCAGTTTGCCACCCCAGGACAGCCCCACCAGATACACGTGCCGGTAGCGGGCGTGCAGTGGTGCAATAAAATCGTGAATATCCTCGAACAGAACCCGGTAGTGATCAATGTGCCCCGACACATAGCCACGGTTCTCCCGGTTAATGCCACTGCCGCGGCGGTCAAGGCTGAATACATCATAGCCACGGTCTGCAAGACGGTTGGCGGCCTGTGCAAACCAGCCGGCGTGGCTTTCAATGCCGTGCAGGTAAACCAGCGCAGTTGTCGCACCCGGTTTTGTGTAGGCAATGTAGCCAAGGGTGTTTCCGTCCCGGGTTTGGTATTCCAGTTCATCGCCGGCGAGGGCTGATTCGAGTACGTACTGGTTGCCGACATGTGTGCCTTCTGCCTGGGTAAACCCTGACAACAACAGTAACGGCCATATCAGATGCAGTGAGCGGATCAGGCGGGAGAGGATTGTTGTCATTGCAGCGTTTCTCGCCTAGCGGTTAGCCGACGCATCGGCCGGCAGGGATGTGCTGCAGTCGCCGGGCGCATCAATGCCATAGGGACTCAGGGTGGTCTCTTTTGCAATGTGCCATTGCTGTTGTCCGAGCAGGGTGATCGAGGTTTCGACCTGATCGCCCGGTTCCAGGTAACGGCTGTCCTGGATATGACCTTCCGAGTCCTGAATCATCTGGTGGCGTGCACCGGCAAGGCTGAATCCGCCACGTACAAACAGATCCAGCTTGCCCAGCAGTCCCGGTGCCTGAATCGCGGTACCGCCGGGCGTGCCCGTGAGAATAATACTGCCGGCGGGGATGATGCCTTTTGGTGTCTGTGTATAGCGGCGTATCCCGTCGGCATCGCGCATGCAGGTGCGTTGCCCTTGCCGGTGGCGAGACACCAGCAGACGGACAATGTGCCACGGACCCAGGATCATGCGATCGGTGTCGGAGGACTGCAACTGGCGCGTGCGCGCCGGCTGCTCGCCCTGCGCGGCTTCCCGGACAGTCAGTGTCAGGTCGAGCGATTCATCGCCCTCGGCCGATGTGCGCGGCTGCAGGTGGCGGCCATGAATCATCCAGGGCCCTGTGGGCAGGTAGCCGGGATGTGACTTGCCGCGGGTGTAGCCATGTACGCTATCCAGAATGATGGGTTGCCTGTCCGAGACATCGTTGGCCGTGAAGAAGGCAACGTCTTTAATGAAGTCCGCGTAGCTTTCCGGGGGGGCATTCAGATCCAGATCGTCCAGCAGCACCATGGCGAGTTCGACTTCGTAGTCCAGTAACAGAACCGGCCGGGGTGGACGTGTGCCGACCTTGGCGCCGGCCTGTACGGGTGCGTAGGCCCCGGTAGGTGCCAGGGCTTTTGGAAATACCAGTACGTCATCCGCGGACAAACCGGCGTGGGTTTCGCCGCCGGTTTCCTCGCGATGTTCGCGGTAGTTCAGGCCGATACCGACAATAAAACGCTGCTCGTTATCCAGTTGCGCCAGCGTGATCTCAACCGGTGGCTTGATGTTCGCCGCAAGTTGATCCTGTGCGAGGGTTTCGGTAAAGGCATCAGTGAACTGATGCCGGGTTGAGAGATTATCTGCGGTGTTGAATGCGAGCTTGAGCTGTGTCGGCGTGCTTGTTTCTGTTGCATTGTTACACAGTTCATTGTTCACGCCGCCGAGGTTGTAGACGGTAGCGGGAATGCCGCCCTGGTCGGTGAGGACCAGTCCATAACAGATTTGCCCGGAAAATTCCTCAATAGCGGAGACATAGCGCAGGATCCGGGGCGGGGTGGATGTGGTTCCATCTTGCGCAACAGCCTGTAGTGGCAGCAGGCAGCTGCAGGCGAGCAAGATGAGGCCGAAATCGCGGATGAAATCCGCTCCTGAATGTGTATCTATCGTTGCAGGAGCGGATATCATCCACGATAGCCTGCTATTTCTTTTCGGCATTGTTACCCAGCCATTCCGGATGCTGATCCCACCAGAGGCGCGCATCTGCCTGTGTCCATGTGTCTGTGCCAATGATTGCCCGCAACCGCTCAATGATGATCTGCGCGCTTTGCGGGCGTGCATCGGGGTCACGTTCCAGGCAATCACTGATCAGTTGATCCAGTGATGCATCGACGGTTACGAATTCACTCACTCTCGGGGCCGGGTTGGCAACGACCTGGTAGGCGATGTCCATGGAGCTGTTGCCTT
>DAOVVG010000102.1 GCA_030632175.1 Gammaproteobacteria bacterium | reverse complement strand
TGTCTGGATTTACGTAGGAGCGGACCTCGTCCGCGATAAACAGGCCATCAGCCCCAGCCGGTGCATGGGTCTACGCAGGAGCGGACCTCGTCCGCGATAAACAGGCCGTCAGCCCCAGCCGGTGCATGGGTCTACGTAGGAGCGGATCTCGTCCGCGATTAACAGGCCATCAGCCGCAGCAGGTGCCTGAATTTACGCAGGAGCGCATTGCATGCACGAACAGCCTTGTTAAAAAATATCTCGGCTGTCGCCGACATTGTCGCCTAAAGCGTCTGCGCAAAGTAGTTCTTCAAAAAATCATCAAAGGACCCGGAATCTGCTGCTTCCATCGAGCGCTGTTGGGCCAGTGATTCCCTGACGCATTGCTTGAAGCTCTCAAGCTGCGCGGCATCGTGTTTCAGATCCAGGAAATATTGCTGATGTTGTTTTGACATACGCTGTGCATAGTGGAAGTAGCCCTCGTTGTGTTCGCGCATGCCGGCCAGTACCTGTGCCGAGAGTGTCTTTTCGGGGTCGGCAACAGCGGCCTGCTGTTGTTGCAGGGCTTGCCGGTAGGGGCTGCCCTCTTCACCCTGGTCGAGGGTGGTGGCAAATTCTTCCATCGCAGCGCACAGCTCGCCAGCCCATTGCTGCAGGGATGTCGTGCCTCCATTGTGTTGCAACAGCAGGCCGGGTTCCCGGCCACGGTAGGCGACCGCATCCAGGTTATAGTCGATCTCGCTGCGTTCCTGCTGGCTGATTGCCGGACTGTCATGCAGCAGGCAGAAGGCCATAAAGATTTCAATAAAGTGGCATTGTGTCTCGCTGATGCCCTGCGGGTCAAAAATGTTGATATCCAGTGAGCGTAACTCGACATAACGTACCCCGCGTTGCTGCAAGGCCAGGGTCGGCTTTTCGTTAAACTCCGGTACCTGTTTGGGCCGCACGGAACTGTAATACTCGTTCTCGATCTGCAGCATGTTGGCGTTCAGCTGGCGGTAGCTGCCATCAACCTTTACACCGATTGCCTCAAAGCGTGAAGAGGGTGTTTTGATTGCCTTGCCTAGACTGGTGACGTAGGCGTCGAGACTGTCATAGTTGGCCTTGAAGCCGACCTCGTTTTCGAGGCTGTTCTGGTAGCCGATGTCGCACATGCGCAGCGAGGTTGCATGCGGGCTGTAGTAGGTATTTTCGTTGAAATCCTGCAGAGTGGTTTGCTTGCCGGCGAGAAAGGATTTGCAGATGGCCGGCGAGGCCCCGAACAGGTATGGCACCAGCCAGCCAAAGCGCTGTAAATTTCGTATTAGCCCGAAGTATTGTTCCGAGACAAACCCCTGCAAGGGTCCGGTGTCACTCTCAAGCTGCTGATAGGCTTTCCAGAAGTCCCCGGAGAACGAATAGTTGTAGTGTACTCCCGCGATAACCTGCATGACGCGTCCGTAACGGTAGCCGAGGCCACGCCGGTAGACGGTCTTCATCATGCCAATGTTTGAGGTACCGTATTGGGCAATGGGGATGCTGGCCCCACCGGCGACGACGCAGGGCATGCTGGATGACCACAACAGTTCTCCCTTCAGCTGCAGGTAGACAAAATGCTGCAGGTCGCGCAGATAGGTCAGCGCTGCCGCCGCGCTGTCCAGTGGCGGCGTGATGAACTCCAGCAGCGCCTCCGAGTAATCAGTCGTAATCCAGGGGTGCGTCAGGGCTGAGCCAAGTGCGGCAGGATGCGGCGTTTGCGCGATGCTGCCGTCAGGTCCAACGCGCAGGCTCTCCTTCTCCAGTCCCGTCAGGCCGTCTTTCAGAAATGCGGCCCCGTCCGCCCTGGTTAGTGCAGAAAGTCGTTGTTTTGCATGTAAATACAACAGGATGTCCTGATTGCTTGTGATTATCGGGCTCGGAATGATAGTGTGTCATCCCCCTCCGGGGTGTATTAATTTATAACTTGTTGTAATCTTGTATAAAATAATTGTTAATAACGGTTATCCCGAATGCATGCCAGAAGCAGAACACTGAAAATTGCGGATATCAAAGTCTCCTGCAGCAACTGCAGCCTGTCCGAATTGTGTCTGCCGCACGGCATGAGTCATGACGACATGGATGAGCTCGACAAGATCGTCAAGCGCCAGCAACCCTATCAGCCAGGACAACACATCTTTCGTGCCGGTGACCGCGGCCAGTCCCTGTTTGCTGTCCGTTCGGGTGCACTGAAATCCTACTGCACCACCGAAGATGGCGATGAGCAGGTACTCGGTTTTACCCTGCCGGGCGAAGTGGTCGGACTGGATGGCATGAATGATGGCAGCTATGCGAGCAGCTCGGTAGTACTGGAGACCTCCAGTGTTTGTGAGCTGCCCTATGACAGACTGGAAGAAATGTGCCACCTCCTGCCTGGCCTCAATCGCCAGATGATGCGAGTTATCAGCAAGGAGATCAGTTCGGACCAGGGTATGTTGCTGTTGCTGGGCAAGCGCACCGCAGAGGATCGACTGGCGGCCTTTTTGCTTAGCATGTCGAGCCGCTATCACTCCCGGGGTCTGTCACCCACCGAGTTCAATCTGCCGATGTCGCGCCAGGATATCGGTAATTACCTAGGCTTGGCCATTGAGACCGTCAGTCGCCTGTTTGCCAATTTCCAGAAGAACCAGTTGTTGACTGTCAACCGTCGTCAGATCGTATTGACAGGTCTGCCAAGGCTGCGTGCCATGGTGGAAGGCTGCGCCGGGAGCAAGCGCTAGCACAGCGCCCTGATTTTGGTGCAGGAGCAGATCTCGTCCGCGATACCGGTGGTGAAAACACCCCAACACTTGTAGGAGCGGATCTCGTCCGCGATTTGGTTTTTCTGAGGTGATAAGAATCGCGGAGGAAATCCGTTCCTGCAGAGGCTATGGATCAATACAGGACTAGATGACCCTGGAAAAACGTGAATGGTCGCTGCCCTTGCGCAGGTAGCGGTCAAATACCATGCAGATGTTTCGCACCAGCAGCCGGCCGGCTGGCAGCACCTGCAGTATTTCATCTTCCACCAGCAACAGACCGTCTGCCTGCATCGTTTGCAGGTCCTCCAGCTCGGGCCT
The DNA here is from genome assembly GCA_030632175.1 of Gammaproteobacteria bacterium. Classification (GTDB taxonomy): domain Bacteria; phylum Pseudomonadota; class Gammaproteobacteria; order UBA9214; family UBA9214; genus UBA9214. The sequence goes on along the minus strand of DAOVVG010000102.1, from coordinate 4,967 downwards.
GAAGTGTGTGTGAAAGTTGAAGTTCCACTTCTTTTCCAGTGCCTTGATGTCCAGCACGAAGTTGCATATCAAGTGGTTGATGACATCACGGCGCAGCAGGTCATCGGGTTCCAGTTCAATGCCTCGATCCAGTGGCAGCCTGCCAGCATCCAGTAATGCATAGTATTGATCCAGGTCGCGCACATTCTGGCTGTAGTTGTCACAGACATGCCCGATGGCTGACATGCCCATGCTGACAAGGTCGCAGTCCACATGGGTGGAGTAGCCCTGGAAATTGCGGTGCAGGCTACCGTTTTCCTGCGCGATCGCCAGTTCGTCATCCGGTTTGGCGAAGTGGTCCATGCCGATGTAGACATAGCCGGCACCCGTCAGGTGTTCGATGGTGTGTTGCAGCAGTGCGAGTTTTTCATCAGCCGATGGCAGGGTGGCCTCGTTAATGCGCCGTTGTGGCTTGAAACGTTCCGGCAGGTGCGCGTAATTGTAAACGGCAATCCGGTCCGGGTTCATGTCGATGACGCTGTCCAGCGTCCGGTCAAAGCTTGCGACCGTCTGGTAGGGCAGACCGTACATCAGGTCCATGTTGACGGATTTGAAACCCAGGCGACGTGCCTGTTCGGTAACATTTTGCGTCAGTTCCAGGCTCTGCTGGCGGTTGACAGCCTTCTGTACCTCGGGATTGACATCCTGCACGCCGAGACTGATGCGGTTGAACCCTGCCTCGCGCAGCACCCGCAGTTTGTCTGCATCAACCGAGCGTGGATCGATCTCGATCGAGTGCTCGCCACTGTCATCGGTACGCAGGGTGAAATGCCGGGAGGTGACATCTGTCAGCTTGCGGATCTGGTCATTATCAAGAAAGGTCGGTGTGCCGCCGCCCCAGTGCAACTGCTCGACGATGCGGTCTGAATCAAACAGCTGTCCCTGCAGTGCGATTTCCCTGCACAGGTAGTCGAGATATTCGCTGGCGCGGTGATGGTTTTTTGTAACAACCTTGGTGCAGGCGCAGTAGTAACATACCGTGTCGCAAAACGGGATATGGAAGTACAGTGACAATGACCGCGGGATCGGGTCCTCGTTGCTGTGTTGCGCCCACTTGCGGTAATCGTCCTCCGAGATCCCCGGGTGGAACTGGGCCGCAGTGGGATAGGAGGTGTAGCGCGGCCCCGTCCGATCATAACGTTTGATCAGATCTACATCGAAAACAATTTGCTGGGCCATCGTGTCCTGGTGATTCTGTTCAGTCAGAGTGTGATTTTCCATTGGATGGAGGAAGAAAGAGTTGATTTGGATCAACTCGAACGGGGTTATGCCGTGTTGTGGAGGCAGGTTTCTGTCGCGATCACGCCTTGCATGACAGAAATTAGAGAATCATGATTTACTGATATCGCATCGATACCCTGCTGTACCAGCCATGCCGCCATGTCCGGAAAATCGGACGGCGCCTGTCCACAGATGCTGACGTATTTCCCCTGCTGCTTGCAGGCCGTAATGGCCATCCTCATCATTTCCATCACGGCTGCATCGCGTTCGTCAAACCCCGACAGCAGCGATGATTCCCGGTCAATACCGAGGGTCAGTTGTGCAAGATCGTTGGAGCCGATGGAGAAGCCGTCGCAGCGTTGCAGGAATGCTTCGGCGCGTATCACGTTTGCCGGTAGTTCACACATCACCAGGATCTGCAAACCGTCCACACCCCGCTGCAAGCCGTTCTCTCCCATAATTTGCAGTACGTGATCCAGTTCCTCCACGCTGCGTACAAACGGAATAATCAGGCGGATGTTTTTCAGCCCCATCGTTTCACGCACCCTGCGAATGGCTTCACATTCGAGCTCAAAGCATCTCCGAAACTGCTGTGAGTAGTAGCGTGAGGCGCCCCGTAGCCCGAGCATGGGGTTCTCTTCGCGCGGTTCATAGGTGCTGCCACCTGGCAGTGCCGCATACTCGCTGGATTTAAAATCACTGAGGCGGACATGCACGGGCTTTGGGTGGAAGGCGGCGGCAATGGTGCCAATACCTTCGGCCATGCGCTCAATGTAAAACTCCCGGGGATTCGCATATCCGCTGCTGGTATCGCTGATTGCCTGCCTGATTTCAGGTGTCTGTGCATCAGGATCCAGCATCGCAGACGGGTGAATGCCGATAGTGTTGGTAATAATGAATTCCAGTCGCGCCAGCCCGACACCGTCAGCGGGCAGTGACGACCATTCAAATGCATGTCCGGGGTTGCCAATGTTCAGGAGTATTTTCGTCTGCGTTTTTGCAGGCGGTTCGATATCCTGCTGTATGACCTCAAAGGGTAGCTCTCCTTCATAGACAAAGCCTTCATCGCCTTCGGCGCAGGATACGGTGACCGTTTGCCCGTCACGTATCAGGCGGGTGGCATCATTTGTGCCGACCACGGCGGGGATACCCAGTTCGCGTGCAATGATTGCCGCGTGACACACGCGACCGCCGCGGTTGGTCACAATCGCGGCTGCTTTCTTCATTATAGGTTCCCAGTCAGGATCGGTGATGTCCGTGACCAGCACTTCGCCTGCCTGTAGTTCGTGCATCTGTGTTGCTTCAAGAATAATGCGTGCCGGCCCGCTGCCGATTTTCCTGCCAATGCTGCGACCCCGGGTAATGACGCTGCCTCCTGAACCCAGTTGCCAGGTTTTCTGCTGCAGCACCTTGCTGCCTGCATACACGGTTTCCGGACGTGCCTGGACAATATACAAGTCACCGTCGGCGCCATCGCGCGCCCACTCTATGTCCATCGGTCTGGCCTGTCCGGCCTTCTGTGTATAGTGCTTTTCTATGGCGATCGCCATGCGTGCAAGTTGCAACACTTCCTCGTCGGAGATGGCGAACTGCTGTTGTGCATCCGGGTGAACCTCGACATTACGGGTGGACGGCCCGGTGACGGTATCTGCCGCGTAGATCATCTTGAGTTTTTTATCACCCAGACGCCGCTGCAGAATGGGTGAGTACCCCTGCTCCAGCGCGGGCTTGTAGACCAGGAATTCGTCCGGGTTGACAGCGCCACCAACGACGTTTTCACCGAGACCGTAAGCGGCTGTAACCAGGACCACATCACGGAAACCGCTTTCCGTGTCCAGGGTAAACATGACCCCGGCAGCGCCCTTGTCAGAGCGCACCATCTTCTGCACCCCGATAGACAGCGCCACGCTCATGTGATCGAAGCCCTGGTCGACCCGGTAGGAGATGGCGCGATCGGTAAACAGCGAGGCCAGTACCTGTTTGCAGGTTTGCAGCAGGTTGTCGATGCCGCGAATATGCAGATAGGTTTCCTGCTGCCCGGCAAAGGATGCATCCGGCAGGTCTTCCGCGGTGGCGGAGCTGCGCACGGCGACGTCCAGCTCGCTGTCGTATTGCTGTTCCAGTTCCCGGTAGGCGGCACTGATTTCATCTGCGATGGCGTCGGGGAAACTGCCACCGCTGATCCAGGCGCGAATGCGCGCAGCGGTGCTGGCCAGTGCCTCTGTATCACCGGTATCAAGTGTGGCAAGCGCGGCAGCAATGCGCTCATCCAGCTCATTGTGGTGCAGGTATTCACGATAGGCGTCTGCCGTGACCGCAAAGCCGTCAGGCACGCGGATGCCCTTGTCGGACAGTTCGCTGTACATTTCACCCAGCGAGGCATTCTTGCCGCCGACGATGGCAACGTCGCCGATGCCCAGTTCGGCAAAGGCCTTGATGTAACGGTAGTCTGTCATAGAATCTGGCGCACGCTGTGACTGAGAAGGAATCATTGCACTTTCAGCAGGCCGGCGGTTGATCCTTGTCAAGAAGGTGCGGAAAAGTCAGGTAAAAATACTGGATAGTTCTGGTTCTTCGGGCTCCGGGCATGTCAACATATCAGCAATGGAACACGCTGCAGCAGAGAGTCGTCCGGGGATAACGTCCAGCGAGGCAGCAGCACGTCTGCTTGAGTCCGGACCCAATGAGCTTCCTGAACGCAAGCCGCCAGGCCTGCTGCGAATTTTCCTGAGCCAGTTTAAAAGCCCGTTTATATATGTCCTGTTTGCGGCGGCCGTGATTTCCTACGCCCTTGGGCAGACCGTTAACAGCTTCTTTATTTTCGTGGTGCTGTTGATCAATGCCCTGATCGGAACCATCCAGGAGTATTCCGCAGAGCGGGCCGCCGCCGCGCTCAGGAAGATGGTGCCGTACCGTGCAACGGTAGTGCGTGACGGCAAAGCGGTGGTTATCAACACGGTAGATATCGTTCCCGGTGACCATGTGTTGCTGGCCTCCGGTGACCGTGTGCCGGCAGACCTCCGTCTGGCCAGTGCGCAGGAACTGCTGGTTGATGAGTCCATGCTTACCGGGGAATCCATGGCGACGCTCAAGGATGACGGCATCAGGGTGGCCGATGATGCGCCGCTGGGTGATCGCTCCGATGTTTGTTTTGCCGGGACCGTTATCATGCGGGGACGCGGGGAAGGGGAAGTGATTGCCACCGGCGCAGTCACCGAGATAGGCCGGATTGCAGCCGATGTTGGTGGTGTGGATGCAGTCAAGCCGCCGCTGATGGTGCGTATTGAGAAATTCACACTGCGTATCACCTACGCCATCCTGATACTGGTGGCACTGATCTTCCTGATTACGGTGGTGCGTGGCGACGACCTTGCTACGGTGTTCCTGCTGGGTGTGGCGCTGGCCGTATCTGCTATCCCGGAAGGCCTGCCTGCCGCGATAACCGTTGCCCTGGCTATTGGTATGCGCCGCATGGCGAACAAGCATGTCATTATTCGTCGACTGCTGGCCGTTGAGTCGCTTGGCTCCTGTACCTACATTGCCTCTGACAAGACCGGCACCCTGACGGTTAACGAAATGACCATTCGGCGCATCGTCCAGCCGGACGGCACGGCATTTGATGTCAGTGGAGAAGGACTTGATCTGCACGGACGGTTTACGCCGCAACCGGGCGGCGAACATAAGGCGCAGCTTGAAATGCTGTGCCA
>DAOVVG010000251.1 GCA_030632175.1 Gammaproteobacteria bacterium | reverse complement strand
CTCCGCACACCACCCGTGCAATCCCCGGCCTGTTTACCCGCAACGAACGGCTGGTGACCCTGTTTGACACCCCCGCCGGGCCGATGGCATTAATTATGGTGGGCGCCATCTTTGTATCCTGCATGGAGACGGTATGGAGCGGACTGGTCAATCCATCCATGGGTATGCGTCTGCAGAGCACCCGGTACGGTCGGAAGGACAGTCCAACAGTGGACCTCCGGCGTGGCGAGGAAATGGGACGCTTTAACATGGGCTCAACGGTGATTTTGCTGTTTGGTCCGAACCGCATTGACTGGGTCAAGCAACTGCAAGCCGGCGCACCAGTACAGTTAGGGCAACAACTGGGACAACTACTTGGCAACAGCCTCGACCGGGAATAAATTATTCTTGCCGCAAGGGACGCGGTATGATGCCCCGCACTCAGAGTTTCTAACAGGAAAAATCATGAATCCCACGCTTAACATCGCGGTCCGGGCAGCACGCAGTGCCGGTAACGTCATCATCCGCAACCTCGGCAAACTGGATACCCTGGCTATCCATACAAAAGATCGGAATGACTTTGTCACCGAAGTTGACCGCCAGGCCGAGCAGGAAATCATATATATCCTGCGCAAGGCGTTTCCCAGTCACGGTATTCTCGCCGAGGAAAGCGGTCTTCAGGAAGGTGATGAATACCAGTGGATCATTGACCCCCTGGATGGCACCACAAATTTCCTGCACGGGTTTCCGCAGTTTGCTGTCTCTATCGCCATGCGTCACAAAGGCCGCCTTGAGCATGGTGTCATCTATGACCCCCTGCGCCAGGAAATTTTTTCAGCCAGTCGCGGTGCCGGTGCCACACTGAATGATCAGCGCATACGCGTTACCAATCGCAAGACACTTGAGGGTTCATTACTCGGCACCGGATTTCCGTTCAAGTCACAGCAGCACCTGGAAACGTATCTCGACATGTTTCGGGCACTGTTTCCGCAAACAGCCGGTATACGACGCGCCGGTTCTGCCGCACTGGATCTTGCCTATGTCGCAACCGGTCGTCTCGATGGTTTCTGGGAAATTGGCCTGAGCATCTGGGACATGGCCGCTGGCGTTTTATTGATCCAGGAAGCGGGCGGACTCTCCAGTGACTTTACCGGCGGGCACGAACACCTTGAGAGCGGTAACATTGTGGCAGGAAACCCCAAGCTGTTTGCCGAGATCCTGAAAACCATTCGCCCTTATGTACCTGAAGAGCTCCGATAAAAGAACTTGACTACGAGACAAGAATGATCCGTATCTAATTGTTATTCATAATGATTATATAAGCCTGTAAGTCACTCCCGATCACCCTGCCTGTTCAAGTTTAACCGTCCTGCGCCGATGCAATACCCAGCGCACGGTACAAGACAATCACCCGTTGGAGCGCGCTGAAAATGCCGATTATGATTAACCGGGAGCGAAACAAACATTGAACAGCAAAAGAATTAATGGTGCGGCACTGGAAATGATCATGCGCGACGTCCTGCAGGGCATGAGTGGTTTTACCACTGAGGTTTGCAGTGGTAGCGAAACGGGCAGAATGGATATCGTTGCTGTCGAGGAAGCCGAGAACAGCACGCTGGATAAAGCCACGGTTATCCCGTTCCCGGGAGCCGGCAAGAAGCCCTGAAAAGTCAGATTAAACAGTCCGGGGATGATTTTCTATTCCCGGGCTGCAAACAAACGGGCAGTCTAAACGCTGCTGCCATCACCTTCTTTTTCTTCCACCTGCGCAGGCATTAAATCCGCCTTGGTTACACCCAGCGCCAGGGTCACGGTACTGGCAACATAAATGGACGAATAGGTACCTACAACAATACCCAGAATCAGGGCCAGCGAAAAAGTGTGGATCACTTCTCCGCCAAACACGAACAGTGAAATCAGCACCAGCAAGGTGGTGATGGACGTCATCATGGTTCGTGAAAATGTCTGATTAATAGATGTGTTGACCACCTCGATGGAGGTGCCCTTGCGCATCCTGCGAAAGTTTTCACGAATACGGTCAAACACCACGATGGTGTCATTCAGTGAATAACCAATAACTGCCAGCAACGCCGCCAGTACCGTCAGATCAAAATCAAACTGGAAGAACGCAAAGAAGCCAATAATGATCAGCACATCATGTACCAGTGCCACAACAGCACCCGGCGCGAAGCGCCACTGAAACCGCACCATAATATAGATCAGGATGCCAATCAGTGCATATATCATGGCAAGGGCGCCCTGCTCCGTCAGTTCCTCACCCACCTGTGGGCCAACAAATTCAACCCGGCGCATTTCCATCGCAGCATTCTGTTGCCGCAATACATTCAGGGCATTTTCACTCAGTTCGACACTGTCCTTGCCTGCCTGTGGAGCAATCCTTACCAACACATCTCGGGATGAGCCAAAGTGCTGCACCTGCGGGCTACCAAATCCACCGTCGGCCAGTGCGCCACGAATACCGCCAAGCTCTACCGCTTCCGGATATCCCATCTCAATCAGGGTACCCCCGGTAAAATCAATACCGAAGTTCAGGCCCTTGCTGACCAGCGCACCGACAGAGACAGCCAGCAGTACCGCAGACAGGATCAGGGCATAGCGGCGCTTGCCCATGAAATCGATTGCCAGTTTTCCTTTAAATAATCGCATTATCATTTAATCCTTCATGCCATCAGATGGATAACCGCGAGACGCGCTTGCGGCCACCGTATATCAGGTTGATTACCGCACGCGTTCCGAGGATGGCGGTGAACATGGATGTCACAATACCGATTGACAGTGTGACGGCAAAACCCTTGATAGCGCCGGTACCGTAGCTCAGCAACACCACGGCGGCGATCAGGGTGGTGATGTTGGCATCCGTAATTGTCGAAAATGCCTTCTCATAGCCCGCCTGTATGCTTGCCTGGGGACTGTTGCCGTTACGCAGTTCTTCACGTATGCGTTCAAAGATCAACACATTGGCATCCACTGCCATACCCACTGTCAACACAATACCCGCAATACCGGGCAACGTCAGGGTTGCCTGCAGCATCGACAGAACCGCGACGATCATCACCAGGTTCAGTGCCAGCGCAATATCTGCAACCAGCCCGAAGACCTTGTAGTAGATTGCCATGAATATCAGCACTGCTATAAAGCCAATCATTACCGATTTAAAGCCCTGCTCGATATTGTCCTTGCCCAGGCTTGGGCCGACGGTGCGTTCCTCGACAATTTCGATCGGCGCAGCCAGCGCGCCGGAGCGCAGCAACAGGGCCAGTTCGTGTGCCTCTTGCGGGCTGTCCAGCCCCGTTGTCTGAAAACGGTTGCTGAACACGCCACGGATAGTGGCAACACTTATGACCTCTTCGATATTTTTGGTGGTCTTGACCGGCACCCCGTCAACCAGGCTGGTTTCGGTTTTATTTTCGATAAAAACAACCGCCATGGGCTTGCCAACATTGGCCTTGGTGAATTTCAGCATGCTGCTGCCACCCTTGGCATCCAGTGACACGTTCACCATCGGTGAACCGCTCTGCTGATCAAGGCCGGAACTGGCATTGGTAATCTGGTCACCGGTGGCAATAACCGCCTTCTTCAAAAGAACCGGTTTGCCACCCCTGTCGTAGTAGAGTCGTGAACCGGCCGGTACATTGCCGGCAACCGCCGCCTGCGTGTCATGCTCATAGTCGACCGCACGGTATTCCAGCGTCGCCGTTGCACCAAGAATACGTTTTGCTTCCGCCGTGTCCTGTACGCCCGGCAACTGAACAACGATGCGGCCCGTGCCCTGCTGCGTGATAACCGGTTCCGCAACACCCAATTCGTTAACGCGATTACGTAGAGTGAGAATATTTTGCTGCAGGGCGAACTTCTCGATATCACGAACTTCCTGTTCGCTCATCTTTACCAGCAAGCCGGGGTTCTTCGCGTCATCGATATCCTCTATGACCAGTGCAGGGTATTCCTTGCTCAGCAAATCACGCGACTGTTGCCGGTCGGCTTCGCTGCGAAGCATGATGCGCACACCCTGGTCT
>DAOVVG010000015.1 GCA_030632175.1 Gammaproteobacteria bacterium | reverse complement strand
TAAAAACCTCCCCCTGATTCATTTCCAGAGTGGAAGATATCACTTCCGGCGCGATCCCGTTGTCCACCCGGCTGTTGCCCATAAACACTATATTGGGCTGCATCTTTACCACGTGGGTGATTTTGTCAGCGGCCCGCCCCACTGCAAAAACAGAACGGTAACGATGGAGAAAGTCATCGTTGTGCAGGTATAACTCTATACCAAGCAACACCAGCAAGCCGATAATTACACCTTTTCCACTGGCTGTTACGGTAACTTTAGCCGAAGTCGTCATATAGAGAGTCTTGAAGTAGCGTGCTCAGCCAATATCATAGAAACACCCGCATGGTGCACACATGGAAGAACACCCTATTAAGCGTTAATAGATAAAATTCTTGCCTGAGGACCTCTATCAACCTGGTTTTGGATATCACAAACTTCATGGCTTGAACCTGTACTGGCAGTCAGCGCCATCAAACCGATAACTGTCAGATCAAATCTGAACTACTACACATAGTGAGAGCTGACAATAATCAGCTTCGGAACCTGATTGAATTTCCACATTTCAGACCATCCAGACCGCCAATTTTCACAATTCAGCAATTCAGTCATTTTCTCAGTTCCTGAGTTTGTTTCAACAAACCGATCATTCCACGACGCATCTCACTATTACCATCCTGACTCGCCTCCCCTGCGGGTGACACTGATTCAATTTCCAGAAAACCACCTTGTAAATTAACAACGACTTTCTGTTCATTACCCACTATTGCATATGAACCAGGTCTCTGATAATGCGCTTTCGCAACATAAACAACGCCACTGTCATTTGACAGAATATTTCTGCCCTGAAATGGCAGTTCTTCGATTTCTGTGTTGAATATCTCTCCAAGAACAGTCTGCATAACATCCATGTGAGACGTAAGTTTCTCGATATCGATACTTCCTTTACCTGGAATATGCATCAACAAAGGTACTCTCATCTGATATTCATTAAGATTTGAATTATGACCGAAACTGTTTTCCTCGAAGAACTCCTCGCCATGATCACTGGTAACTATCAAGATAGTATTATCCCATGCTCCGGTTTTCTTTATGCCGGCAACCAGTCGCTCAAGTTCCGAATCCACATAATGGATGGCATTTTTATACCTGTTAACCATTTTTTGCCTGTCTCTGCCCCTTAATTCCTCGTCAGAATAATCTACTCTCCCTGTTATCTCCGGCTCAAATATCGTGTGCGTGTCCGGATGTTCATAGTCCGCATGCGTTGTATAGTAAAGTATAAAGTTTATATATGGCTTCCCGGTTTTCTCATGGTCCCTGGCAATTTCAATACTCCTGTCAGTTACCTGTTTGTCTCTCTCGTAGTTCTTCCCACCATCCGGTATAAAAGTATCTGGACTCCTCCCCAACATGAATTTGTCCATGTCATACCAGCGCATGGTTCTTGCTGTGGTTGAATAAACCGAATATCCGTTTTCTCCAAGCAGTGATATCCCGACAGGCGGAACATGACTGAGTCGAAAATCATGAAAATAATAGGGGTTCAGGCCATAAAGCAGTGAGAACAGGCCGAAATGTGTAGTATTTCCGCCTGTATAATGGTGATTTGCCCTTATAGTTTCACTGGCCAGTTTTGTATAAAAAGGCGCTGTATTCGAATCAATATTCAGTTGCCGGAGGCTTTCGACGACTACCATGACGATATTGTAATCATGAAGCATCACAATATCATTGCGCTCCATATTACCAGGATAATCCAGACGTTCTGATTCGGAAGCAGCGACCAGTCCCTCCAATGGAGCGATGAAATTTATTTCCGGATCGTTCCCTAGCAAATAACCATATAATTTGTTGATATGATACGGATGAGGTACAACATACGCTGGAGGGGCTTCCCTTAACTGGAATACGAATGGTTGTGCCTTGAAATAGAAATAAGAAAACAGTAACTTGTCAATACACACAAATACAGCCAATACAAAAAATAACAGTACAACAACCCTCCTGCCAAACGAGAAAGTCGCAACTGTAAACCTCGACAATGGTGAAATCAGGGTATGCGTGGCGAGAAAGAGGAACATTGGCAGGACTGCCAAAATTAACAGTTTCGGTGATACTCCCATCTCATTCAGGACATCTTCCTGCGTAAGGGCCTCAACTACAAATCGGTTAAGATGCAGATTCATTATGCTGTAGATCTTACTGTCCATATAGAGATAGATCGTTAACAAAGAACCGGCAACGGCAAATAACACCAGTCTTATTTTCTTTCTCCGCACCAGAATTCTTTCAACAAAATAAATAACCAGAAATGCAACTGACGCAAAAGTCAGAAAATGCAGCCAGAATGAGAAGGCAATATAAAGAGACAGACCGTCAGAAAGGCCTGAAGTATTCACCCCGCCCATGTACTGCGAGTAGATGAAAGCGAATGAAAAGAAAGCAATGATCGTATACAGTGTAAGTGTCTTTTTATTATTCTTGCTTTCTGACTCTGTCATGTGACTCACACTTTCGGTAACGTCTTGCATCTGCAATGTTGCATGGTAAGGACTATTCACGTTATTCATTTTTTACAAATGCAGCAGTATCATGCATTGGTTGCACATCTGCTTCAAATACATCTTTCCCGGACGTTCCAGGCACGACATCCAGGCGTGCCAGCTCTGCTAAACTCGTCAGCCTGCATATCACCATGATAGCAATGAGTGTGTAATATAAATCAAAATACGCGAGCCCCAGAAAGGCCCCGGATGCGGCATACCCGATCATACTGACCTGAGTCATAGCTGCCATATCTGCGGCCCACTTTGTTTCGGGTCTGCTCTTGGTCAGGCGCCGAATACGGTTTCCTGTACTCCATGTAAACCAGGCAAGCAACATGAACAGGGTGAATCCGATAAAACCGTGTTCGGCCATAATCTCAAAGTATATGCTGTGCGCATCCGCGCCCATCGTTGGATCCGGTGCGTATCGTCTGATAGCCGATGGAGTGTAGGCTTCAAATCCACCTCCGGTTATTCGAGTGGCTGCAATATTGTATGCCATCCACCAGGCATTGATACGCCTTAATGCCGAATTGTCCTCCTCATAGGTCTCAATGGTTGCCATGCGGTCATACCATTCCTGCGGCATGATCGTCGCCAGCGCACCAACAACAACAAGGATCGATATCAGGATAAAAATCCTGTTACGACTTTTTAGCCAAAGGAAGCCCCCCATGACCGCCATTCCTACCAGGGCACCCCGGGACTGGGTACCAATGGCAGCAATACCCGTAAGTAACATTGCCGCAGTCACACCCTGGTGGATCCATACTTTTTTTGCCTGCAACTGCAGATAGCGCATCAACGGGATCGTCATGATCAGGGCCAGCGCTATCTCGTTGTTACCCCCGATAAATGAACCCACTGGACCCTGCACGCGAAATGCTCCACCATGAGCAATCGTAAATATGCCGCCTTTCACACCATAGAACCCCAGAGACAACACTATTACCCAGATAAGCCAATCGAGCTTTTGCTTTGTATCAATCAGCATTAACATGATAAAAAGCATTAACTGAATTTTCCAGACCTTGTCCCACTGTTGCCACGCCCCATCGGAATCGAAGGCAAAAAAAGTGGTAAAAAACATCCACAGTATGAAAATCAACAACAGCACTGTTTCACGCGTCCAGGGAACCCGTACGGGTTCCTTTAACTTCAGCATCGAAGCCAAAATAACAATTGCAACTATCTGGGCAAAAGGAAATTCATAAGCGAACCCGTATGTCAATCGATGCGGGTTCATGAACCCTAACCAACTCCAGATATAAATGCCGATATAGGGTCTTGAAAACACGAACGGCAGAACGCTAAAAAATATAGCTGTCAAGAGGATATCGCGCATGCTTAAGGTACCTTTATCAGGATGACTCTGTCGGGAACCATCTAACCCTCAACCCCAGTTCCCGATTATGTAATAGTCCCTCAGTCAACATCCGCTCGACCTTGCGTTCGTGGCGCAAGCCGCGCTGTTTTACCTGATAGAGGAATCCCCTGTCATGCTGGGGTGCCCCCAATTCCTCGCCACATGCAAGACGCCGCATCAACTCGGCATATACACTTGCACTTTCTTTCACACCCCGCCAGAACAAGGTCAACTCATCGTCATCAGGTCTCACCTCCGGGCTTATGTGCGCAATCAGCCGACCCGTATCAATACCCTGATCAATGAAATGCAGCGTACATCCGACTTTTTCCGGCTCCTTGTTGAAAAGTGCCCAGAAGGTACAGTCGGCACCCCTGTATTCCGGTGACAATCCACCATGCAAATTAATGATACCGAGCCGGCCTTTCTGCAGTAAATCACTCCTGATGAGCGAAGTGCCGAATACGGCAATCAGGTCAGGCTTCAATTTATTGGCAAGCTGCACAACATCCGGGTGATTGATATGAGGCACCTCGTTGACCAGCTCCGGCTGATCCAGTTTTGGTGTTGCATCTGTGAAAAAGTAGCTGGCCTCGGGATTGCCGCGATAGCGCCGCCGGTCCCTGAGCCAGCGCCAGGATTTACGAAAAAAATTGTCTGGCCGCAACATCCTGACAAGTTTACGCATGTTCCACTCGCTGCCAGTCTCCTGCACGATGGCAAGTACGTCTGTAGTTTCACACAAGGCATTGGCAACATACAAATGCCTTGGCGAACAACCACAGAGAACCATGATCCTGAGCCTGTTCAAGCTATTGTGCACTCACAACCAGGGGGACGGGCGGCACCGCCGTATCAGTCATGTCCATCATCAGTGCGTCGGAAAAAAACTTTGCCGCCCAATTTGGGTACTCGAAGCGGGAATAATCACCCCATATGGGAAAGGAGCCGGCGATGCCGCCGCGCACCGCATCATCCGGATCATCCAGTTTCTGGATTGCCTTTATATAAGCCAGCCCCGCCTGCGCATGGCTGCGAAAACTGTCATCCCCGGTGATCTGCGCAAGTCGCAACCAGTTCAGGCTCATCTGTGCCAAACCAGTAAGACAACAGTAGCCGGCATCAGCTACCCAACCATCCTTATATGTACCAGCCAACCAACCGTCCTCGCGTTGAACGTTCCCCATCGCTCTGCCCGCCTTGAGGGCAGAATGCAGATAGCGTTCCTCGTCAAGCAGTTGCCCGGACTCAAGAAAACCGCGAATCGCATAAGCGATGGTATGAGTGTACGGTGAACAGCCCTGCTCAAAGGCATTGGTGTGGTACCACCCGGATACTGTTTGCTGGCACAGTGCCCATTCCAGATTACGTCTCGCGGTTTCAATTAAATCCTTGTCTCCGGCAAGCAAACCTGTCGCGAGCAAGGCCCAGGTGGCGCGGGTATTGTAAACATGCGGAATATTATTGTGCTCAAATTTCCGCCAGCAGCCATTGTCGTCCTGCTGCTGCCTGAGCCAGTGACCGGCTCGCACAGCCGCTTTCAGGCACTCTTCCTGCCCCAGCTGGATATGACCGGCGATCAGTCCATGCATGATCTGCCCTGTATTGAAGATAACCGGCCTGCTGCCTGCCTCGCCAAAATGCCCGGGAAACGCCCCGTCGGGCAGCTGAATGGAAAGCTCCCAGTCGATCATCCGCCTTGCACGCCCAACCAACTCCGGTCGCTGGAGGATCTCAGCCGCGGCAAGAAATGTTTCGATGATATAGCCTGTGGTCTCTGGATAACCGGGCAGCCAGCCATCCTCGAAACTCCATCCGGCAGACACTCCTCCCTGATCGTCCTTTCCATCCCTGACGTCCTGGGCGCGACAAAGCCAGTCGATAGCACCCTGCAAATGGACCTTGTGGGCACGCTGTTCTACAGTCGCCGGTCTGAATATATCCGCAGCGATGAGTCTGGCATGACGTGGTTGCCAGGGGCGATAGCGAAAAGGCAGTGAGACAAGCTTTACGATATTCATTTTTTCGATTCATGGTCCCTGATCAGTTAATCGGCGGTTGTATGGCCACCTTAAGGCTGTCCGGGAGCGGCACCTCACTAACCACGTAGCGATGCTTGCCGGAGGCCTCTGGCGGAATACCCTCGACCAGACGAAGATCAATCCGGACATCTTCCCCCAGACGCCTTTGCAAGCCACGTTCAATGCTGACCCGGGCAGTCTCCTGCCAATCGGCATTGGGCACCACCAAAACCTCAATGTCATGTACCGTGTGTTGCACTACCCTGAACTCGGCCACACCCTGCATTGCACGCAGGACGTAAATAACGGCAAGCGCGTGCATTATCGTACCGTCCGACCGCACGATAAAGTCAGTCATGCGACCCAGCACCTCACCGATAACATGCAATCCACGTCCTGCCTGACAGGAATCGTCTGAAACACGGACCACATCACCTGTACGGTAGCGTATAAAAGGCTGTGCAAGGGATTCGAGCGCTGTCATTACAGCTTCACCCGTTTCACCCGGGGCAACGGGCCGATGCTGCGCATCCAGTACTTCCAGGATGATGCTTTCACTCATCAACAGCATCTGCCCTTCCGGTGTCTCATGGGCAGTAAAACCGATATCACGGCTGCCGAATTCGTTTGCAACCGGGACCTGGAAGGCCTTGCCAATCAGTTGCCGCTGGTGTTCCAGCAGAGGTTCGCCTGTGGTGCACACGACCTTCAATCGAGGCAGCCTGAACCTGACTGACCGCTCGATAACATGGGCGGCGAACAGGGCCAGTGAACTGGCATAGCCATAGATGCAACATGGCTGGTAGGACTGGATCGCCTTCGCATAGTCATCCATGCTGGCAGGCGACATTTCGAAGGCATTGAGCACCAGTTGATTCAACAGGCGATCACGCAATGTCTTCACTCGATCAATCTTGTCCAGCTCTACCGGTGCACCCCACAGATAGACTTCCGGATCGCCAGGCTCGACACCCCACCAGCGCCGGGCCCGCATGCGGCCCGCTGCATCCGATGCCTGTCGCCGGCGGCCATAATGGAAAATCAGCGGCTGGCCACTGGATCCACCAGTATTGTATTTAAAGGCACCACCAGGCACAGCGTGCCATACCATCTGCTCACCGTGTGTGGCCGCATCCTGTTTGTCCATGACAGGCAGAGTGCGCAGGTCTTCAAGCGTCACATCGCCAGCGGGATCGATACCGGCTGCAAGGATTCGTTCCCGGTGCCAGGGGGTGTGTGCACAAGCCGACTTGAGCAAGTCGGTCAGTTTCTTCTCCTGCAGCATTTCGAGCCTGGCACGCGTCAGCCATTGGCTGTCTTCGAGTTCCGAAAGATAGCCAAACGTAGGTCGTTTCATGAGGCGTTCATGGAACGGATAGATCAGGTGCCGGGCAAGCAGGGGTCTGATCATTTGCGCCTGACCTCCATGCCCGCCTGCGAATCTTCCCCGGCAGCCCGACGATCTGCCGTCACGATCTGACTGAATTCCTCCGTCAGACATGCCACTCTGGTATCCCAGGCATTTTCTTCGGCATAGGCACGGATCAGCGCACTGTCCCAGGCCTTTTCCAGTGCGTTGCGCAGTGCCTCTCGAAGCGCCTCCTGATTGCCAAACGGTACGACAGCACCCAGTTCCGGTCGACTCACAACCTCCGAATTACCACCAACATCC
The DNA here is from genome assembly GCA_030632175.1 of Gammaproteobacteria bacterium. GTDB lineage: Bacteria > Pseudomonadota > Gammaproteobacteria > UBA9214 > UBA9214 > UBA9214. The sequence continues at coordinate 12,789 of DAOVVG010000015.1, read as the reverse complement.
GTGGTAATGACAGGGAGACCGCAGGCCATCGCTTCCAGGAAGACATTGGCCCAGCCTTCATTGCTCGTGGCAAGCACGAACACATCAGACGCCGAGAGCGGCCACTTGAGTTCCGTTGATGGCATGGCACCAAGAAAGTGAACATGTTTGTCCAGACGGAGTTCCCTGACCTGCTGCTCCAGCTCTGTGCGCCAGTTACCTTCCGGGCTCGCCCCACCGACAACAAGATAATGCAGATCGGGGTCGGACTTAAGTAATTCAGGCAGGATCTCAATGACCCGGTGAAATCCCTTTCGCTCTACCAGCGCTCCAACAGATACCATTACCCTTGCATGCAGCGGAATGCCAAATCTTCTTCTGGCCTCTGCCCTGCCCACAGGACAGAATTTTTCCGTATCAACACCATTACCCACCACGCGGATCCCGGAAGGCTCAACGCCAAGCGCAATAGCATGCTGACGCAGGGATTCGGAAACCGAAAACAGGCGGTTTGCGCGTGCAAGGGCGCAGACCAGCAGAGGACGCAGTTTTGAGTTCTTGCTGTGGGGCAGCTCTGTACCGCGCATTGTGATCGTCACCGGCACCTTGAGCCATTTCCCCAGTAACGTGGCGGCATAGCCATCAGGGTAGGCAAAGTGGGCATCCAGGACATTAAAGCCTGTCTGTTTCCGTAGTCTTCGCAGTAGCGGATAGGTCCTCAGCGCCATGGAGAGACCGTCAAATTGCTTGAAAAATCCGGGCACGGAAAGGAAGCATGGATACAGTATCCTTACCCCCTGCTGTATGTCCTGTTTTGGAGCTGGCCGCCGAAAATACGGCCTGAATTTGCGAATCAGACCTTGCCCCGGAAACCAGGGTTGTGGAGAAACCACTGTGATCGGCAGCACTTTTCCAACCCGAAACATTCGCTCACGGATGAACACACCTGTGTTCGGCGCACCTGAATGCGGGAAAAGACTGGAAAATACCAGTAATCTGGCTTGATGCTCACTCATGATAGTGATCGAATGATCTCACGGTTTACTGAATCGAACAGGGGTCGATTCCTGGCCTGGCAGTTACCTGAATTTACAAGTATATATCGATTCCAGGGCGCAGTTATAATCTGGCACACTCCTTCTTCAACCCGCTCAAATACTTTCTGTACAAGTACGAATCAAGCTGCCTTCTTACAAAAGACCTGGCGCCCCCCTTCAAATGGGTACACATACTTGAAAGGACGAAGCGGCACTCGGCAAGCCTGAACGCACTGGCGTTCCTTTCTACCCTGTGCTCATAACCCAGCAGAAAGTTCTCCTGATAATCTGTTATTCGACTATTGAAAACCAGGGGATCTGCCTTGAATGTTTCCAGACGATGCCAAAAACGGCATACATCGTAAATCGTCGAATCATAGTTGAAAAACCCCAGGTCCAGCACGCACAAGTGATTGTCCTGCGCAATCATATTATGCGGCGCATAGTCATTATGACAACCAGCGACCGTGTTCTCCTGCTGAGTTGCCTGTCTGGACAACTCCTCTATATAACCGGATATCTTTTGTCGCAAGCTGTCATCGACACCACTTTCAGGTCTTGCACCAAGATCACTCAGCCGTACATTGCAATAATCCACTATGTCACCCGCCGAGAAGGGACTATTCCCCTTGTATGTCAATTGCTGAAATTTGTTCAGCCATTTCCCCGCAAGATAGCAGCACCTGCCGGCCTTGTCTGAATCATGGCCGGATGCCCAGGGCCTTGCTGCCCTGGCCAGTCGATGTTGCAGTGTTGGTCCGGGCGCCTCCTCGGTCACAATTGCCCTGTATTCCGGAAAAACAGCAATGGGTCGAACCACAGAAATATCAGGCATGCCTGCGAAACCATCGTAAAGGCTGCTGAGCACTTCGTATTCCTTAAGCACATCTTCCTTAATCTTTTCTGTTGCACCGCGCCCGGGAATCAGTGTTTTTACATATATTGCCCGCCTTTCTTCACCGAGGAAAAGTTCTATACGATTTGTTGTCGACCCGGGATTAATAAATTCTTCTATTTTTCCGACTTTGACTTTCCCGTCAATAGAAAAAAACCGGTTCCCACTACATACAATCTCATCAAGAATTTCCCTATTCATACCTTTAAAACTTCTTGGCTACGATGGAATAATGCGGAACTATGTAACGGAGCAGCCCTAATCTTCCCAAAAGTGCAAGAAACCCTTTCTTAAAACCGGTACCGATGATGGCTGCGATCTGCTTATCGTCTATATCAAATGCCTTATCCATCGAAACCATGGCATCCGGGTGCTGATATCCAGGATATGGCCAGTAGAATTCAAGGTCACCGAACTTTGCCATCGCCAGGAGTTTTTTGTATTCACGGTGACTGTATACAATGATTCGATATGGCTTGTGGTGTGCAACACGAGAGATTGCGTCGGCAACAAGGCGTGGTAAAACCGGCCCAAACCTTATACCGTTGTGATCGAATCCACCCGCAAGATATTGCCACCCAAACCTGTTCTTTGTTCCAAGGTAAAGGACTCCACCAGGCTTAAGAACACGGTAAAGCTCTCGCAAGAACACATTGTGCGCCTCTCTTGTAGAATACTGTGGATAGCTGAGTGGAATGTATTCAAAAACGCCAACTAACGAGATTAGATCAAAGTATTCATCAGGATACGGGAGATTAACCACATCCTCATGGCACGCCGGAAAAATATTGGTTATCTTGTCTTGCTGAGAAGCAATGTTTAAGAATGAAACGCGATGAAATGATGCGTCGAGTGAAAAAACCTCTTTGACCTGCTTCGCCAGTTGCAACGAAACTCCACCAAATCCGCAACCAAGGTCCAATACACGCTCACTTCCATTGAGATTAACCAGGCGAGAGAAGTTTCCACGGCGATCATCCAATACGAGATCCTTGACGAATTCTTTTTGTCCCTTTGCGTACTCGTCAAGCGCATTCCTCCAGCCACTCTGTTTAGCAAACTCGATCATGGCCTCCATCTCCCTCTTCGAGTACTCTCCAAAATACTTTTCCGTTTGACTAAAACACGGCAAACCATCCTGTAAAGGATATTCCACATTACATGCTGTACAAACCAGAGCACTGGTTCCTTCTGTAAGGGCACCCTTGCAACCTGGACAACAAAATTTATTCATAATGTTCCTTTTGTTACGTCACATAATCAGACGACAGTCTGCGCCTTGTCAGATTCCCTTAATGCATAGACCCGTGAGAGGAGCCACATTGGTTATATCAAGCGCTCATAAACGGTTTTATACCCGGCCACGCTTGCTGGCCAGTTGCGCTCCCGTTCCACGAATTTTCTTCCACCCGATTGTATGCGCGGCCATTCGTCCGGATGTTGCAATATCATCAGAATGGCTTTCACCAGTGATTCCGGGGCTCCTGCGCGGAACAGGTTTCCGTTATAGCCATCACGTATCAGTTCCTTGTGACCACCCACGTCCGATGCGAGGATCATTCGGCCCCGCGCCATCGCCTCCAGTGGCTTCAGCGGTGTAACCAGTTCGGTAAGGCGCATGGGCAGACGCGGGTATACAAGGATATCCACCATGTCATAATATTTTTGTACCTGATCATGCGGCACCCGGCCGGTGAACACGACCCTGTCGCTAACTCCAAGCTCGTCAGCCTGTTGACGCAAGACGCTTTCCTGGGGACCACCGCCGACCAACAACAGCCGCACATCTGGTATCTGAGCCAGAACCCGGGGCATAGCCTCGATTAACAGCGACAAACCCTCATAGGAATAGAATGAACCGATAAATCCAAGCACCTGTACACCTTCCAGCCCCAGGCGCTGAACCAGTTCCGGCTCCACGTGCCGATCTGTATTAAAGCGCCCGATATCGACTGCGTTTGGAATGACAGTCACCTTCCCAGGTGGAACACCGCGCGCAAGGATATCGCGACGCAGCCCCTCACAAATCGTGGTTACCGCATTGGCCTGCTTGAATACGCGCGTCTCCAGTGCACGTGTCAATCGATAGCGCAGTCCCCACTCACTGCTGGTACCATGATCCACAGCTGCGTCTTCCCAGAATGCACGGCATTCATAGACCACAGGAATCCCGTACCTGCGCCCGACTCTGAGCGCCGCCAGGCCATTCAGACTTGGAGAATGTGCATGCAGGATATCGGGTCTTTCTTTTGTCACAACCTCATCCAGCCTGGCAGACAGTGTATTGACCACTGCCAACTGGTTCAGTACCGGCAATCTGTCGAGAAATCCTTCGGAGGCCTGCGTACGGTAGAAATGAAATCCTTCAACGTCTTCTTCCTGCCCCCCGGGATTCAGGTGTTTGCTGCTTGTAACATGCGCAGTTTCCCAGCCCAAAGCACGCTGCTCCTTCAATATATTGCGGGTCCGGAATGTATAACCGCTATGCAGCGGAATCGAATGATCGAGGATATGCAGAATACGCATGCCATCACCCTGCTGCTGCAACAACCGGGGCTTGCCGGTGGTTCAGGCTGTTACGCACAAAGGCTTCAAACATGAGCAGGGCCCACAGCGCGGCACTGTGGTCCCGGCGTCCCGACTGGTGCTGGTCCAGCAGGGCCTCCAGGAAATCTGTATCAAATATCCCCATATCAGCTAACGTAGGGCCCAACAGGGCGTCACGGATACGCTGACGCAACGGCCCCCGAAACCAGCTGGCCAGGGGAACAGCAAAACCCATCTTGCGACGGTACAGAATTTCCTTGCTCAAGTGTGGCTCAAGTGCACGCTTGAAGATGTACTTACCCTCACCACCGGACAGTTTCATTGTGGGGGGAAGTCCCGACACCCACTCCACAAACTTGTGATCCAGTATCGGTACCCGCACTTCCAGGGCATGCGCCATGCTGGCGCGGTCCACCTTGGTAAGGATGTCGCCCGCAAGATAGGTCTTCATATCCAGGTACTGCACCATCGACAATGGATGCTCGGGCGCCTGTTCCAGGTGCCGGTTAAACACCTCGATGCCATGATAACCGTCAAGCTGTTTCCGGAACCCGGCCGTGTAGAGTTGCTGCCGCAGGGTATCGGGCAGGATCGAGAAGTTATGGAAATAGCCTTCTACCGCATCCCGCGCCAATGCCTGGAAGGTTGATTTGGCACGGAAAATACGCGGCGCCCAGTCAATCTTGGGATACAGGCTGCCCAGTGCGCCGAACAACGGCTTGCGTAGACCACGCGGCATCAAATTACGCAGGCGCTCCTCATACATGTGCCAGCGATAGCGCCGGTACCCGGCAAAGTTCTCATCGCCACCGTCCCCCGACAGGGCCACGGTAACGCGCCTCCGGGCCAGCTCACACACCCGGTAGGTCGGCATGGCAGAACTATCGGCATAGGGTTCATCGTACAGCCCGGCCAACTGGTCAATCAGTCCATAGTCATCCGGGTCGACCTCTTCCACCTGGTGGTCTGTGCCAAATTGCTCCGCCACCATGGCAGCGTAATGGGCCTCATTAAAAGCAGGATCACCGAAGGATATGGAACAGGTACTGACGGGTTTCTCCGACAACCCGGCCATGAGCGCCACAATAGCACTGGAATCCACTCCGCCTGACAGAAACGCGCCTAATGGAACATCGGCAATCAGACGCATATCCACTGCTTCGCGCAGCTGGTCAATGAGACCCTCCCGTGCATCGGTCTCATTTTGTACACCGTTGTATGTAAACGGGACGTCCCAGTACTGGCGGGGTCGTAACTCCTTCTGGCCCGCTTGCACCGTCAGGGTATACCCTGGCTCGAGTTTGTGTACATCGCGGAATATGCTGCGGGGGTCCGGTACATAGCCATAGGAAAAATAGTCTTCCACTGCACGGGGATCGATCACCCGCGGCAAGGCATGGCACTCCAGCAATGCCTTGAGTTCCGAGCCGAACAAAAGCCTGCCGTCTGCAAGCAGTGCATAAAACAGCGGCTTGATTCCCAGGCGGTCGCGGGCAAGAAACAGCGTGCGACGATTGCGATCCCAGATGGCAAACGCAAACATACCGCGGAAGCGTTTCACACAGGCCTCTCCCCACTCTTCCCAGGCGTGAACAATCACCTCGGTATCGCAATGTGTTCTGAACTGGTGTCCCGCTGCGATTAGTTCTTTTGTAAGATCGGAAAAATTGTAGATCTCGCCATTGAATACCACCACAACCGAGTGATCCTCATTGAATAATGGCTGGCGACCATTGGAAAGGTCGATTATGGACAAACGGCGGTGCGCCAGCCCCAGTCCGGGTTCAACGTGGACCCCACCCTCATCAGGGCCACGATGAAACTGGACCTGGTTCATACGAGACAACAGCCCTTCATCGATGGGCCGCTGTTCCCTGACATCGAAAATCCCTGCTATGCCACACATGATCTGTACATCCGCTTCATGGCTTGTTTAGGCCCGGAACTTCCCTGTTCTTGCGGTGCTGACTCCCGGATTTCCGGTACCGCTGACGGCACAGTTCATCATAGACTTCCAGGTAACGGCTTACCATGAGGTCAATGCTGAATGTGCCTTCGACACGCGTTCTTGCTGCCGCCCCGTGGACAGCGCGCAGGGCAGCATTATCAACATAGTTGAGCAGGGCCACCGCCAGGGCCTGCGAATCTGCACGCGGAACCAGAAATCCGGTTTCACCTTCCAGCACCAGTTCCCCGTTGCCACCTACCCGCGTTGCCACCACCGGCAAGCCACATGCCATAGCCTCCAGAATGGTATTGGAGATACCTTCTGCCAGTGAGGGCAAGACGAACACATCCAGTGCCGACAGCAGTTGCGGTACGTCCTCCCTGGCGCCAGCCAGCCACACCCGGTCCTGTATTCCCTCCTGCGCCACCAGCTCCTCGAGCTTGTCCCGCTGGGAGCCGTCCCCGATCAACACCAATCGTAGCGATTTGTCTTCCGGGCGGTGCAGGCATAGCTCGTTAAAGGCCCGCACCAGGGTAAGTTGATCCTTGACTGCTTCCAAACGCCCGACACTACCAATCAGCAAGCTGTCCTGATCAGCAAAGCCTTGCGGAAGAACAGCTTCACGATTCTTCTTCTCCCCGGGTCTGAGTCTGAAGCGCTCGGCATCCACGCCATTGCAGATCAGGCGCAGCTTCGATTCCGCGACGCCTACCTGGTGACTCAGGTAATCACCCAATTCCTGCGACAGCGGCACATAACGATGTACCAGGGGCTGATATAACCGTCTTATCCACCGGTATTTCCTGCTGGTGCCGTCCAGGTCGAATACATCACGGCCATGTTCGCCATGTATGCGGCAGGGTACCCCGGCCAGCCAGGCCGGCAGTTGGGCCTCCAGTGCCGCCAGATTACGGCTGTGAACAATAGCAGGACGTAAAACCCGAAACAGCCGCCAGAGTTTCCATAACATTCCGATATCGTTACCCGGGTGCTTGTGGAGCGCAATACAGTTGACGTCCTTACTGATTATCCTTCGTTTGAAGTCAGACAATTCCGTCAGACTGATAATAACGTGACGGTAACGGTCTTCAGGAATACGATTTATGATGTTAACCAGCCCGTTCTCCAACCCACCGACGTCCAGGCGGTAAATGACATGCGCGATAAGCGGCGGAAGCGAGGAAGTATCGACAGGCATCCGTGCTCACCCGTTGTTATTTATCATGTCCCGCTGCCAAATCAAGGCTGCGTTCTATTTCAGGGAGCATGTCATTAATAAACGACTGTATTGCCCTGGCGGCGTCATCACTGTCCTCGAGATAGTCCGTATAGAGGATGATCGCGGCCGACGGTAGTTGCCTGCCAAGCAGCTTGTTTTTTGCCTCCAGTAATTTTGCCAGCCGCGGACTTGATACATAAGTACCGTCAATCCAGTTCCATTGATAGACAAGCAGGTTTCCCCGAGTAGAACGCAGTCTGGTCTGTAATGCGTTAATCTTTTGTCCCGAGACAGTGATGGCAGTGTTCTCCTGACCGCCTTTCCTCCAGACTTTAGGGCTCGTCTCCAGTATCCTGTTGCGGTCATTGATCAGCTCGGCTCCCTGTCGCTGGACCTGGTAATAAGGCAGGTATACCCCGACCTTTCGTCCGTCTTTCTGGTATGTTTGATGAACCTCTGCATCGTAACCGAAATAGTGAGGTGCCCAGTCATCCACCAGTTGCGGAGACAAGGACCAGCCGGCCGAGGCAACAGGCACCGGCAAGCTGGCCTCAATGTTCTGGGCAGTGCGTGAATCTATCCAGCTGCCCACTGCTGGCCACACCGAAAGAACAATCAGAGAGGCCATTCCGATAATAACAAATCTCGACCTTTTCACCCCCCCCGCCTGCCTGCCCATGTAGGACACGGGATTATCAGCAGGGACTTGACTGTCGTCTTCACGCCAGAGAGAACCAATCCAGAACAATAGCAACATGACTATGCCAAAAAAGACCCACCCGATGAACAAATGGTCGAAGCCCTTCGCATAGCGCATATCGATAAAATGCCCGATCATTACGATGATATAGACGCGCATACCACTTGCGATAAGCGTAAAAACGATGGTTATCAAAACGAAAAGTAACCGCCGAATCTGACTGCGATAGGTCAGATAGGCATATAAAGTACCTACAACAAGCGCTGCGATCATGTAACGCATCCCGCTGCATACTTCCAGGACGATCCAATTGGCACCGGGGGTGCTGAACGAGGTTCCGTCTGCGAACACCGGAATTCCCGTAAAACGCAGGGCATTGATGGCAAATACAGCGGAAAATTCAATCATCAAAGGCACCAGAAATTTGCCAAACGGCACGGCAAACAGAAGGTAGCCAAGGGGAAAGGCAAGCAACTTCACCACCTTCCAGCCAAGCAGCACCCAAACAAGAAGTATGATGGCTGTAACAAAACAGTATTGCTGAACCACTTGTACATCGCTGACATAACCCAGCAACCAGCAAAAACCCGGAATTACCAGTACTGCGGGTCCGTATCTGACCGGCACAGGTTGAACCATGGCAAGTTCATGCCGTTTTCGCCACACCAGAAAAGCACTGATGGGAAAAATTACAAAGCCGTGGGCAAAGGTATCTGATTCCGCCCAGACGGTAATCATCGACCATACCGTCCCATGGTAAAGCGCGATAAAAAAGGCTATTGTCAGTAATACAAGTGCAAGTGGAAAGTGCCAGGATACATCAGCGTCCTCTGCATTCACTATATCGGTCAGGCCTGCTTCAGTATTCTGGCTCATGCGAATTTCTCTTCCGGACTAGCCGCTCGCCGGCCTGTAATTCCGTGCGTGATTCCCGAGGGATGCTCAAACAATTCCTCTATACCGGCAAGATTGTTATTCCAGTTATATCTCTGTGATACCCATTGTCTGGAAACCCGGGCTACGGCAGGATTGTCCTGGCGCAGGAACCGAATGGCCTGCTCCGCGAACTGCTGTTCACCATCCGCTACCTGCAACTCCTCCGGGTTGGTGAATTCAATACCCTCCACGGCCGCAGGTGAGGCAATAACCGCCTTTGCCATGGCCATGGCCTCCAGCACCTTGTTCTGCACCCCTCGGGCAATGCGAAGTGGCGCGGCGACAACATGCGCATGTGCAAGATAGGGACGCACATCCGGGACCGCGCCGGTCACCTCAACACCAGGCGCAGACGCCAGGCGCCGCACCTCTCTGGCAGGCCTGGCACCGACAATAACAAACTTTGCAGATGGAATAATCTCTCGTATCCGCGGCAACACGTGTAGCGCGAACCACTGAACGGCATGTATATTTGCCCAGTAATCCATAACACCGGTAAAGACAATGACCTTTACCTGTTCATCATAGGGGTTGTCGTAGTCTCTTTCCGGGGAGAAATAATCCCGGTCAACACCATTATCGAAAAAACCAACCCGCCCGGACACCTCAGGCAGCAGCTGTTTGAACAGGGCTGCCTCTGCGGAAGACACAAAAATACTCGCGTCAAACCGGGTAGCGACATTCTTCTCGAAATCCAGCAGGCGTTCCGCTTCCCTTCGATACAGCCAGCTGAGCGGCCAGCGCTTGTACTGCGCGTATTGTCCCCACTTGTCCGAATCGACATCCACAAAATCGATCACCCGGCGGCATGATGCCTGACTGCTCATAACATACTGCGCCATTGGAGACGAGAAAATGAAAATCCGCTGCAGCTTGTCCTGCTCCAGCCGTGCATTTACCCATTGCTGCATACTTCGGTCGTAGTAGTAGGGAATACTGAGTGGAATTTTGCGACCCAGTCCGCTCAGGCTGCGCAGCCGAGCCGCCACTGGCTGCAGCGGTATAAGATGTGTCGATGCGCACACCGACCCCAGCTTGTCCCGATAACGCAGGTCACGCGGATCATCCACGAACGCGCCGAGATGTATGCGATAGGAGCGGGCAAGATACCTGAGGATATTCCATGAACGGATCTTGTCCCCCTTGTCGGGTGGATACGGGATGCGATGCGCAAGAAACAGCAGATCTTCCATCATCTCATCCCAGGTTGCGGGCAATCAGGGGGCCAAGCAATTGTGTCACGGACAGTGGCAAGCGCTTCCAGGCATTAATAAACAGCTTGTACTTTGGATTCATCGGACTGATATCCGGCATCTGCCCGGCCTTGACCAGGTAGTACTCGTAGTACAACGGTGCAGGTTCAAACCCCCAGTTTTTCTTGAAACTGTATGAACCGGTCCCCTGCTTGCTACGTCCGTAATCAAAAACTTTCAGACCCCGTTCGCAACTGTGGCGCATCAGTTCCCAGTACATGAAGTCATTACCCTTCAGCTGACGCGCAATCGGGGTGCCACCACCATAGTAAGGCAACACCTCATCACGAAAGTAAAAATTCATGACGCTACTCACCAGATCTCCGTTATGCGTCACGGTCAGGATATCGCACTTGTCCTTGAATACTTCCTGCAAACACTCAAAATAGCTTCGAGAAAATACCGGCGTCCCCAGGCTGTGCACACTTTGTGAATAGGCACTGTAGAAATCTTTTAGTGAATGATCAAAGTCTCCTTTCAACCCTGCCTTTATCCCTTTGCGCACCATGGCGCGCTGTTTACGCGGAATCGCCAGCATATTGGCTTCCGCGTCCGATTCCATAGTCTTGCGGAATGTCACGTACAGCTGCTTGGTTGGCCAGTCAGGATGACGCGCCTCCCGGTTACGTAGCTCCAGGTAATCAACCTTGAGTTCTTCCGCCAGCTTACAGGCAGCGCCCTCCAGTTTCTCGCAAACCCCCGCCTCTTCCGAGGCAACACCACCATACACACAGAAAGGCGTAGAAATGAGTGCATTGCCAAATAAACGGCTTTTGATGTGTACCAGCGGCAAGACACCGGAGATTCCGCCATCAGTCTCGGCAAATAGATAATGGGTACGGTGCCCGAATGCCTGCTCGATGACCTGCTTCCAGCCGGCAAGATGAAAAAAGGTTGCTTTTGGACAGGCATCAACAAAGGCATCCCATTGCGCGGTGCGTGCAGCTGTCAGCTCATGCACATCAGTATCCGCAGAAAAATATTTTTTCCCCTTTTCATCAACAGCAGCGGCAGAAGGCGACATCAGCAAGACTCCTTGTCCCGTAAGAAAACATGATCCATACGACCCCAGTGAAAATCTGTCAACAGGCTTGCTATCCTGTCCTGCATACGGTCAAGATTCAGGTAGTGGCGAAAGCGTGTTTTCCGGCTGATGCCCTGTTGTCTTGGCTGTTCCGGATCAATTTCCCAGGGATGGAAATAAAACACACAGGGTTGTCTATCTGTTGTGTTGACATGCTTCATGGCCCAGCGTGACACCCGGTAGGGAAGCAACCTGAAATACCCCCCACCACCGCAAGGCAAATTGCGTTTGAGCAGTGATACGGTGGTAATCGGGATCTCGAGTAACCCTTCTTCCCTGTGCCTGTAGGGAAAACGAGGCGCATCCGGGATGCCATACAAATCGTGATGGATCGGATAGATACTGGAGCTGTAGCGGTAGCCTGCTTCTTGCAGCAGGTCATGTGCCCACAGTGTTTTACTCACAATAGAATAACTGGCTGCACGGTAGCCGAGCACCTCACAACCGGAGATGTCCTCCAGCAACATCTTCGTTCTGGCAATGTCGTCGCTGAACACCTCGGGAGTTTGCTGTGTTACGCGGGTATGTGTGTAACCATGGCTGGCGAGTTCATGGCCGGAATCAACAATGCGGCGGACCAGGCCCGGATATCGTTCGGCAACCCAGCCCAGCATAAAGAATGTCGCCTTGACATCATGCTCTGCAAACAGCTCGAGTATGCGGTTCGTATTGCCTTCAACCCGGCAAGGCAAACGGTCCCAGTCATCACTGCTTATGGAGTCTTCAAAAGCAGAAACCTGGAAATAGTCTTCCACGTCAACCGACATCGCGTTAACAATGCTCGCAGGCAGCTTATCTGCTTTTGGAATGGGCAAGTTTCCGGCAATCCTTGCAGGTTAAGATGACACTACTTGCCGTTCACGGCTTTCCCGCAGCCATTCATTCAATACCTGCTTGATACGATCAGCAGCATTGCCATCCCACAGTTCCGGGGTGCGTCCGCTTTTACCACCGTCAGTCAGCACTTCATCAACAACCGACATGATCAACTCACGATCATGGCCGGCAATCGTATTGGTACCCTGGTCAACAGTTACCGGGCGTTCAGTGTTTTCCCTGAGCGTGATGCATGGCACACCAACAACCGTCGTCTCTTCCTGCAGGCCGCCCGAGTCCGTCATCACCAGGCGTGCAGACGAAACCAGCCCAAGCATTTCCAGGTAACCCAGCGGCGGCAGACACACGATCCTT